>CAVERI010000014.1:0-14278 GCA_963618055.1 bacterium
TTACTTTTCGAGGAACGAATGGCCTTCCCATTCGCGCGCGGGGGCTGCGCCGAGCAGGGCGACGATTGTGGGGGCGATGTCCTTGATGGAGCGCTCGCCGAGGTCGCGGCCGGCCTTGAAGTGCGGGCCGCGGCAGATGATCGGAATCGTCATGTCCTCCGGCCGTTCGGTGCCATGGCTGCGGTCGTGGCCGCCGTGGTCGGCGGTGACAATCACGTCGTACTCGGCGGGAATCTCGTTATACACGCGCTCCACCTGATCCAGCGCGTTGCTGACGACCTTCATGTAGGTCTCGCTCATCCAGCCGGTGTCGTGTCCGCCGCGCTCGTCGGTATCGCCCAGATACAGGAACAGGAAATCCGGTTTTTCCTCCCTGATGTATTGAATGGCCGCCGTAGTGATTTTCCGATCCGCGTCGGTATCCCTATGCTCATTGTACACCACCGAGCGGTGCAGGTGATCCACGCGGGACAGATCTCTCAGCTCTTCCCACGTGTAAAACATCGCGTTTTTCTTTCCCGCCAGATCGAGCCGTTCCACCAGTCCCTCAATGGGGCGCACCTGCGGAACGTAGGTATTGGTCAGGATGCCGTGGCGCTCGGGATCGACGGAATGGAAAAGCGACATATGGCACGGAAGCGTAACCGACGGCATAACCGTGCGCGCATGCAGCGTATAGGCGCATTCCTTGATGCGCTCCTTGATTTTCTCGTTTCCGCAGGTCAGCACGGCGTCGGGACGCATGCCGTCCACCAGAATCAGAATCACCTTGTTTGCCATGTTTCTATCCGCTCCTTTATCCTTGGTTTTGCGTATATTATAGCAAACTTCTCCCGCAAACTCAATTATCCGTCCGCGATTATTTTATATCCAAACCGGACACGCCCTTTCCCCGAGGATAGCGCCAGTACAGGTCTTCAAGGCCGTCGCACTTCTTGGCGTTGTCGGCTCAGAACAGATCGGGGCAACGGTGCGTCCGCGCGTAGTGCTCCTGCGCGCAGCCCGGAACGCTCGCCGGGCGCTTTCTGGCAGCTGAGAAGCCATTCACATGCAATCAACGCCATTCCCCTCTTTTCTTTCGCCGGTTTTCAGGGTGCGCTCAATTCGCCGCCTCCTCCAGCCTCGCCATTTCGGAGGCCATCAGCAGGAACGCGCCCATGCCGTGCAGGTCGTTTTCAACGGTGTCGCGATGGATGTAGTAATCGTAGGTGCCCTCCTCGATGCAGGTGCCCACGCACACATTGCCCATCGAGAATTCGCCCTCCGGCGCGGGCAGCAGCGTTTCGATCACGCGGTCATAGGCGCGGCGGGCGGCCTTGTACGCGCCGCGCGCGATATAGCCCTGCCGCACGCCCTTGGCGATCGAGTAGACAAACAGGCAGGTGCAGCTGTTTTCCGGCCAGTTGCCGGGCTCCCGCCACTTGTCCACAACCTCATACCAGCGACCCTCGTCGGACTGATAGTTCAACACCGCGGCGATCAGTTCCTGCTGAATGGCGACAATTTTGTCCCGGCGCGGGTGATCCTGCGGAATATAGTCCAGCATGTCGGCAATGGCCAGCACGAACCAGCCGCACGCGCGCCCCCATACCTCCGGCGACAGGCCGGTTTCGGGATCCGCCCACGCCGCGTGCTTGCCGGGATCCCAGCCGTGGCGCAGAAGGCCGGACTTCGGGTCGCGCATGTGCTCGTGCATCAGGAAAATCTGACGGATGGCCAGCTCGCGAAGGTCTTCCCTGCCGGTATAGCTGGCGTACTTCACCAGCAGCGGCCCGGCCATATACAGGCCGTCCAGCCACATCTGGTCGGGCGTGGTGTAGAAATGCCAGAAGCCGCCGTATTCGTTTTTCGGATAGTCGGCAAGACTCTCAGTCAGGTATTTGAGCAAATCAAGCAGGTGCGCGTCGTGCGTTTTCTCATACAGGTCGCACAGCACGTTGCCGGGCTGGCGGAAGTCCAGCGTGGTCAGCGTGAGCCAGCCGGTATATTCGCGGATATGGCCGTTTTCATCCTGCACGGCCTCGACCCAGCGGCGGATATAGTCCAGATACCGCTCGTCGCGGCACAGATCGTACACGCGGTTCATGCCGGTGAGGAACACGCCCTGATGATAGTTGAACGTGGCGCGGTTATAGCCCCGCTGCGGCGGAAGCTGGTTCACGTCGCAGCGGCGAATCATCGTGTCGCACGCCATGCGGGCGTAGCCAAGGGGCGTTTTCGGATAGCTGTTCATTTGTATTTCCTCCTATTTTTCCTGTACCTGATGCGCGGCGGCGAAGTCAAAGCGGGACACGCATTTCGCCGGCGCGCGGACGGACAGCGTGTGATCTTCCAATTCCGCGGAAGCATAAACCATGCCGTTCTCTACGCGCGCGTCGAGCGCCTTGGGCAGAACGCCGTCCATGGACACATACAGAACCGCGAACGCGTCCTTGAGCTTCGAAAGGTTGATTTCCTTCTCCTCGCCCTCGTACCACACGACGTCCAGATAGCTTCGCGAAGCCTCCCGCTGCAAAGAAGCGCTGTTCTGCGTTGTTACCTCACGGCGCAGCGTCTCCCTGTCTGCGGGGATGAACCGACGGTGCAGATCGGCATGCGTTTCGAGAAGTGCGCTTTCCTCCTCCGAATCCGTCACGGCGAAGCGCGGCCTGCGCCCGTCAAAGGAAGCATTCTTCAGACAGACGACGATGCGCCGCACGCTGTCGGTAAACACGGCGGTATCCCCGTCAACCTCCCAACGGCCGTCATAGCAGCCGCCGATTTCAACGCGCACGCGCAGATCATAGGCGCGGATGGTCTCGTCTTTGATCATGTCCAGATTGCAATGAGTGTCGCCGCCGTCGGAAACCATGTCTGCGATCACCAGCGCGTGGCCGTCCTTCTGCGCAATGGTCAGAAGGCCGCTGGAAAAATCGTAGCGGTTGTGCAGGATGCTGGCGTTTATGAAGCGCGTTTCCCGTCCGCCCCAGCAGCCGAGCAGGTTGCGGCGCTGGTTCCACGTGGTCGACACGCCCCACGAGGCGAGGGCGTAGTCCTCCTCCATGTGGCAAAACGCGCACGCCTCCTCCAGCGATTCCACAAACGCGCCCATCACGCGGAAGGAAAGCGCCTCGTCGTGCGGCGTGCACGCGGTGAATGCGCCGCGGTATTTTTCGGGACAGCGCAGGCGCATGTATGCCCAGTCGGGGCTGAAGATATACGCATCCCCGGCAAGCGGAACCGTGCGCTCCAGCCCCTCCTCTAAAAAGGACAGCGTTTCAGCGTTGGTCAGCCACGTATAGCTGCGCGCGTTCGGGCCGCACCATTGCTTTGTGGGCGCGTGGAAGTGCGCGGCGACCGTGCGCCACGCGAGGTCAAGCAGATCGTCTGTCATGCGCAGTACGTCGGGATCGCGAATCACGTCGTGAATGCACGTCAGGCATTCGATGGCGACGCGGGTATAGGTGGCGCTGTTGTACTCGGAGAAGCCGCCGGTCTTCATCGCGAATTCCCACTGCTTCTTCAGGCGCTGCGCGCCATAGCCAAACAGCCACGGCCACGAGAGCAGCTGCCCGGCGTGCAGCGTCACATACGCGCCCATGATGGAAATGTTGGTGTAGCTGAAGGGTACGTTGCGCCGGTAAATGGACAGGCAGGCGTGGCGCAGCGCGTCCTCAAGGAAGACGTACAGACTGTGGGAAATGCGGTCGCCGTGATGCTCGAGCACCTTGAGGATCTCCCGGCCGCAGAAATCGGCCCAGTTCCAGTCCGGCGGGCTCATCTGCGAAAGCGGCTCCTCCATATACCATGACCAGATGCCGTAGGTGGCGCTGGTGGGGTCGGTGTCCTGAAGCGACGCAACGTGCCACAGCACCTCCTCGGCGCGCCGCCGGTCGGCTTCCTCGCCGGTCAGCAGCAGCGCCGCGGCGTAGCGGAACGCCTCCGTGGTGGAATGCACCTCGCTGCGCGCCAGCCGCGTGTGGTAGTTGGCCTTGGGCAGATAGCTGGTCGGACACTTCCATTCCTCGCTGTAGCGCGCGTTCATGCCGGCGAGCGCCTTCATCAGCGCTTCGCGGTTTTCAGGGGCAACGGTGTACATGATTCAAACCTCCATTTACCGTGTATTACATGAAAAATCACATTACAGATATAATAGCATTTCTCATTATAAATGTCAATTCGTATAGGAAGTTCCCCAGAAAAATGGCTCTTATACCGAAATCCGGCGCAGATTATGCGGATAATTGCCGATATTCAAGCAGTACATATAACGTTACATCACGTTATTTTTCTTAGATGCCGCAAAGGCATGCTTCATTTCATACTGTTATAACGTTTTCATGCTATACTTGAAAAACAGTGAAGCACAGAAAGAGGATGCGGCGTGGACAGGAAAATCACACTGGAGGACATTGCGAAGGCGGCCGGCGTTTCCCGCAACACGGTAAGCGTGGTGCTGCGCGGCCGGCCGGGCGTGAGCGACGCGGTGCGCGCGCGGGTTCTGCAGCTGGCCGAGAGCCTGAATTACGAAAAGCGCCCGGCGGACGCGCAGGGCGCGCGAGCCAAATACATTTTAGTGCTGGTGGCGCAGTCGGTTGGCGCGCCCGTGGCCAGCGCGCACGCGGCGGCGGGGCTGATTCCGCGGCTGTATTTGCAGCTTCAAAAAAGCGCGCAGGCGCGCAGCTGCGTCACGGCGTTCAACATCGTAAGCCGGGAGGACGAGGAAGGGCTCGTCATGCCGGGCGCGCTGTCGCTGATGCAGCCGGCCGGCATCATGACGCTGGGCTGCATCGATGAGGCGTACATGCACCGTCTGGTGAAAACCGGCTGCCACGTAATCACGCTTCACAGCCACATCGACGGCCTGAACGCGGACAGCGTAACCGCGGACGACACCTACGCGGGCTACGTAATGACGAAGCACCTGCTTCAGATGGGACACCGCGACGTCCTGTTCATGGGCGAAAAATACTACATGTCCAAATACATGGATCGCTGGTTCGGCTATTGCCGCGCAATGTGCGAATACGGCCTGCCCGCGCGCACCAACGCGTATTCGGAGGCCCGCGTGCACGCGCAGAACGATGAAAGCGAGCGCCGCCTGCTCGATCAGACGCTGTCCGTGCTGGAGCATCCGCCCACCGCCATCGTGTGCGGCGAGGACTTCACGGCCGCGCGCATTCGGGAATACTACAGGGAGCGCGGCCTGCGCGTGCCCGACGACGTTTCGCTCGTGGGCTTTGACGACGTGTATTCGGATCCCGACCGCCCCTTCCCGCTGACGACCTTCCGAGCCGACCACGCCGAGGTCGTCGAAACGGCGCTCGACCTTCTTTTGAAGCCGGAGCGCAAGCCCCGCAAGGTGGTCGTTTATGGCGAGCCCGTCTACCGCGAAAGCGTCCGGCGCATCTGCGAAACCGTATAGCAAAAAGGCATTCCGTTCGGGAAGCAGTGCCCGAGTGGAATACCTTCTTTCTATCCCAGTGCCACATCCAGAATTATCATGACGCTGAAGCCGAGGGCAAAGAACGCCGTGCCGATGTTGGAATGTGTCCCCCTGAAACATTTCCGGAATCAGCTCCTCGACGACCACATAGAGCATCGCGCCCGCCGCGAAGCTCAGAAGATACGATAGCGCCGGAGCAATCAGCTACGCCGCCGGAAAGAAAGCACGCATACCAAACGCTGAACCCGGTCGCTCAGCGTCTTTTTCATAAAGAACACGCACGCCGCGCCCAGCGACGTTCCAAGAAACGGAATCAGAATCCCATATTTAGCGTGTCGTACGCCAAAAACTCATAATGCTATGCTATACTTATATTGGATATTTATTGAAGGATGAATGGTGCATGCCTGAAAATGAATTTGTGATTCAGACGGAGAATCTGACCTATCGCTACGAGGGTGCGGACAGGGACGCAGTGAAGGGCGTGAGTCTGTCGGTGCGGCGGGGCGAGTTTCTGGCCGTGCTGGGGCGCAACGGCAGCGGAAAGTCCACGCTGGGCAAGCTCTTGAACGCGCTGATCGCGCCGACGGCGGGCTCCGTGCGCGTGTGCGGCATTTGCCCGGACACGGAGGACAACGCGTTTCAGATTCGCCAGAAGTGCGGCATGGTCTTCCAGAACCCGGACAACCAGACCGTGGCGACCATCGTCGAGGAGGACGTGGCGTTCGGGCCAGAGAATCTGGGCGTCGCGCCGGAGGAAATTCGCGCGCGCGTGGGCTGGGCGCTAAACAAGGTGGGCATGACGGCGTTTCGGCGCACGGCGCCCAGCATGCTTTCCGGCGGGCAGAAGCAGCGCGTGGCCATTGCGGGCGTGATCGCCATGAAGCCGGAGATCATCGTGTTCGACGAATCCACCAGCATGCTCGACCCGGCGGGGCGCGCGGAGGTTATGGAGACTGCCAAGGCGCTGAACCGCGAAAACGGCGTGACCATCGTGTGGATTACGCATTTTATGGACGAGGCGGCGCAGGCCTCGCGGCTGATCGTCGTGGACGACGGCGAGATTCGGCTGGACGGCGCGCCGCGGCAGGTGTTTTCGCGCGTGAAGGAGATTCAGTCCTACGGGCTGGAGGCGCCGGACATGACGGTGCTGGCAGCCATGCTGCGCGAGCGGGGGCTGAACGTATCCGGGGAAATTCTCACCGTTGAGGAAATGGAAGTGGAACTGTGCCGATTGAGGTCAAGCATCTGACGCATATTTACGCGCCGGGCACGCCGTTTGAGTCCCGCGCGGTGGACGACGTATCCTTTACCGTGAACGACGGCGACTTTGTCGGCCTGATCGGGCACACCGGCTCCGGAAAGAGCACGCTGATTCAGCATCTGAACGCGCTTCTCAAGCCGGCGAGCGGGCAGGTGCTCGTGGACGGGGAGGACATTCATCAGCCGGGACGCAGCCTTTCCGCGCGGCTGAAGGTCGGGCTGGTGTTTCAGTATCCGGAATATCAGCTGTTTGAGGAAACCGTGCGCAGAGATGTGGGCTTCGGCCCGCGCAACATGGGGCTTTCCGACGCGGAGGTCGAGGCGCGCGCCGCCGAGGCTCTCCGGCGCGTGGGGCTTTCGGAGGGAGACTGGGAAAAATCGCCGTTCGAATTGTCCGGCGGGCAGAAGCGGCGCGCGGCGATTGCGGGCGTGCTGGCGATGCGTCCGGAATTTCTGGTGCTGGACGAGCCGGCGGCGGGTCTCGACCCGGCCGGGCGAAGCAGCATGCGCGCGCTGGTAAACAGCCTGCATGCCGACGGAACGACGGTAATCATGGTATCGCACTCGATGGACGACGTTGCGACGCTGTGCAGCCGGATTCTGGTGATGAACGGCGGGCGGCTGGAAATGGACGCCGCGCCGAGCGAGGTGTTCCGGCAGGGCGACCGGCTGCGCGCAATGCATCTGGATCTGCCGTGCGCCGCGCAGCTGCGCGACCGGCTGAACGCGGACGGCTTTGACCTTCCCGCGGATGTGTTCACCGTGGAGCGCATTGCGGAGGAAGTGCTGAAGCGCTTGAAGAAGGGAACAGAAACGTGCTGAACAACATTACGGTCGGACAGTATTTTCCCGGCACGTCGCCGGTGCATTCGCTGGATCCGCGCACGAAGCTCCTTGCGGTGGTGGCGTATATCGTCGTCATCTTTCTGTCGCAGGGCTTCGCGGGCTTTCTCGCGGTCGCCGCGTTCACGCTGCTGTGCGCGTGGCTTTCGCGGATTCCGCTGCGCTTTCTGGTGCGGGGGCTGAAGCCTATCGCGATGATCATGGCGTTTACGTTTATTATGAACCTGTTCCTCGGCGGCAGCGGACGAGTGCTGTGGCGCTGGGGCGCGCTTGCGATTACGGAGCAGGGCGTCCGCAACGCGCTGTTTATGGCGGTGCGCCTGATTCTGCTTGTGACCGGCACGCAGCTTCTGACGCTGACCACCTCGCCCATAGCGCTGACGGACGGCCTTGAGAGCCTGTTTAAGCCCTTTGCCCGCGTCGGCTTCCCGGCGCACGAGCTGGCAATGATGATGTCAATTGCGCTGCGCTTCATTCCCACGCTCATTGAGGAAACGCAGAAGATCACCTTCGCGCAGAAGGCGCGCGGCGCGGATTTCGAAAGCGGAAACCTGATCAAGCGCGCGAAGGCCATGCTGCCGCTTTTGGTGCCGCTGTTCGTGAGCGCGTTTCGCCGCGCGGACGAGCTGGCAATGGCCATGGAAGCGCGCTGTTATCGCGGCGGCACGGGGCGCACGAAGATGAATCCGCTGCATTATCACCGGCGCGACCTGTACGCGGCGGGCGCGCTCGCGCTGCTGGCGGCGGCCGTCGTGCTGCTGAACGCCGTCGGCGCGTTTTAAGGGGGCGGGAGCATGCGGCGCATTCGAATGATCATCGAATACGACGGCACGAACTACAGCGGCTGGCAAAGGCAGCTGAACGCGCCCAGCGTGCAGGAGACGGTGGAAAACGCGCTGCGCCGATTGACCGGCGAGCGCGAGCTGTTCATCGTGGGCGCGAGCCGCACGGACGCGGGCGTGCATGCCGCCGGGCAGAACGCACATTTTGACACGGAATGCCGCGTTCCGGCCGACAAGTTCGCCTTCGCGCTCAATACCCTGCTGCCGCCGGATGTGCGCGTGCGCGCGTCCATGCCCGCGGCGGCGGATTTTCACGCCCGCTTTTCGGCGAAGGGCAAGGAGTACCGGTATCTGTTTTACAATTCGCCGCATGCCAGCGCCATGTATCGCAGCCTGACGGCGCATGTGATGTATCCGCTGGACGCGGAAAAGATGGACAGGGAAGCGCGGCTGGCGCTGGGACGGCATGATTTCGCGCCGTTCGCCGCCAGCGGCTCGGTTGTGAAGGACACGGTACGCGAGATTGACAGCGTGCGCGTCGAGCGCCGGGGCGATTTTGTGGAGATGCGCGTGCATGGAAACGGCTTCCTATATAATATGGTACGCATTCTCGCCGGAACGCTGATCGGCGTTGGCTCGGGCAAGCTGGCCGAGGGCGCGATTGCGCGGGCGCTGGAAAGCGGGTCGAGGCTGGATCTGGGTGTAACCGCGCCGCCGCAGGGGCTGACGCTGATGCGCGTGGATTACGACGCGGACAGGGAAGGAGCGCGTAAAGGATGACGACGAACGTCATGCGGATTCTGACAAAGGAGGGCATTCCCTTCACGCATGCCGAATACGAGGTGGACGAGAGCGACCTGAGCGGCGTGCACGCGGCGGCGGCCATGGGGCTGCCCGTGGAGCGCGTGTTTAAAACGCTGGTGGCGAAGGGCGACAAAAACGGGCTGAACGTATTCGTGATTCCCGTGGCCGAGGAGCTGGATCTCAAAAAATGCGCGGCGGTCTCCGGCAATAAGAGCATGGAGATGATTCACGTGCGCGAGCTTCTTCCCGCCACGGGCTATATTCGCGGCGGCTGCTCGCCCATCGGCATGAAAAAGAAGTATCCCACGTTCGTGGACGAAACCGCGATGCTGTTTGACAGCGTGGCCGTCAGCGCGGGTCAGCGGGGCGTTCAGGTGATGCTGAACCCGGACGACCTTCTGAAGGCCGCGCAGGCGAAATATGAATCGCTGACACGCGATTGACAGCGGGGCTTTTCAAACGCGCACCTTTGTGGTATAATGAAAGAACATGAAAAATCTCAAAAATGAGGTGTTATTCATAATGAAGGAATTCTATGAAATCCATGTGGCGGGTCTTACGCGGCAGCTGCCCATCTGCCCGCTGAACGACAAGCTGTCCATCGCCGGCTTCGTCATCTTCGGCGATCCCGAGCTCACCTGCGCCTGCGCGCGCGAGCTTTTGAAAATCGCGCCCCCGCACGACGTGATCATCACCGCCGAGAGCAAGGGCATTCCGCTGGCGCACGAGATGGCGCGGCAGGCGGGCGAGCATCGGTACCTGCTGGCGCGCAAGGCGACGAAGCTGTATATGAAAAACGTGTTTGGCGTGGAGGTCGACTCCATCACCACCGATCACCGCCAGCACCTGTATCTGGACGGCGCGGACGCGGAATTTATGCGCGGCAAGAACGTGCTGATCGTGGACGACGTGATTTCCACCGGCGAATCGCTGAGGGCGCTGGAAAAGCTGGTCACGGAGGCGGGCGGCAGCATCGTGGGCCGCATGGCCATTCTTGGCGAGGGAGACGCGTGGAAGCGCAAGGACATTCAGTTCCTTCAGAGGCTGCCGCTGTTCCATCCGGACGGAACGGAAATCTGAACACAATCCCGCAAATTGATGCGCCGTTTTACACAGAGAATGCGTAAGGCGGCGCATTTTGTCGGCAAATTGGCAAATTACATATATTTTTTAGCGATTACTTAACACGAATTCGTGCGACTTGATTTGTTAAGTATGTTAGCATTAACACAATGCGTTTACCGAAGATGGGGAATGCAGGAAGAAAGAAGGAGGCTTGCATATGGTAGCTTGGTTTATCGTAGTCCTTGCGATCATTCTGCTGAGCATCGCTTATGTTGTATGGAATTACATCAACATTAAGAAGCTTGGCGAAGGCACACCCGAGATGGCGGAGCTGGCCGGTATCATCCGCAGCGGCGCCCGCACCTTTATCCGTACGGAGTTCCGCACGGTCGCGGTTGTCGTCGTTCTTGTCGCACTCGTATTCAGCCTGTTTGTTGAAAAGTACAGCGGCATCACCTTCATTCTCGGCGCGCTGATGAGCTCAATCGTCTGCATCCTGGGCATGCGCAGCGCCACCTACGCCAACGTCCGCACCGCCAACAAGGCGATGGAATCCCGCTCCATCGGCGAAACCGTCAAGGTTGCGCTGTGCGGCGGCAGCATTTCCGGCCTGAGCGTGCAGGCGTTCGGCATGCTCGGCTTCGTTCTGGTTATGCTCGTTCAGGGCACGATCGACACGAAGGCGGTCGGCGGCGGCATCCTCACCACCATCGAGGGCATCAACCCCTACGTGCTTTCCGTCTCCACGTATTCCCTCGGCTGCTCTCTGGTTGCCATGTTTAACCGCGTCGCGGGCGGCAACTACACCAAGGCGGCCGACATTTCCTCCGACATTCTGGCCAAGCTGCGCCACGACATGCCCGAGGACGACAGCCGCGTCCCGAACGTCATTGCCGACTTCATCGGCGACAACGTGAACGACATTGCCGGCAACT
Organism: bacterium; assembly: GCA_963618055.1. Taxonomy (GTDB): domain Bacteria; phylum Bacillota; class Clostridia; order Christensenellales; family Aristaeellaceae; genus SFHK01. Next base: position 11,118 of record CAVERI010000014.1, read on the forward strand.
GCTCCGACCTTCTGGAGAGCTTCGTTGCCACCCTGTCCGCGGGCGTCATGCTGTCCATTTCCCTGTTTAACTCCTTCAATGCCGACGAAGCCACCTTCATGGTTTCCGAGAAGCTCTTCAAGGCCAGCTACACCTTCCCGGTGCTGCTCGCGGGTCTCGGCCTTCTGGGCTGCGTGCTGGGTCTGGGCTACGCCGCGTATCGCAAGATGGGCGACAACCCCTCCAAGGAGCTGAATCTGGCCACCTGGATTTCCGCCGGCATCACGGTCGTTCTGGGCTTCTTCGCCGCGCTGATCCTCTTCACCGGTAAGGACATGAGCCTGTATCCCGAGTTCAAGTGGGGCTGGCTCTCTCCGTGGGTTTCCGCCGTGCTGGGCATTGCCAGCGGCGTTCTGATCGGCGTCATCACCGAGTACTACACCTCCACCGACTACGCGCCCACCCGTAAGCTGGCCGAAATCGCCACCGAGGGTGAAGCGTTCGTCATCACCAAGGGCGACGCCATCGGCTCCCGCTCCTGCCTGCTCCCGATCGTGCTGATCGGCGTGGCGCTGCTGCTGTCCGGCTTCGTGTGCGGCACCTACGGTATCGCCATTTCCTCTCTGGGCATGCTGGCCTTCGTCGGCGCGACCGTTTCCATCGACGCTTTCGGCCCCATCGCCGATAACGCCGGCGGCATTGCCGAGGCCTGCCATCTGGAGCCCGACGTTCGCAAGATCACCGATAAGCTGGACGCCGTCGGCAACACCACCGCTGCCATCGGCAAGGGCTTTGCCATCGGCTCCGCCGCGTTCGCGACCGTATCCCTGATTGTCGCCTACGTAAGCACCTATTCCAGCGCTGTAGAGCCCGACCTGAACTTTGCCAAGTTCGTCGTCGTAGCCGGCGGCATCATCGGCGGCGCGCTGGTCGAGTACTTCTGCGCTCTGCTGACCGACAATACCATCGAATCCGCCCGCATCATGGCCGACGTCGGCGACGCCGAGCTGTCCAAGCCGGGCGTGCTTGAGGGCACCGTAAAGCCCGATTACGAGAAGTGCATTCAGCTGGCCGCGAAGCAGGCTCTGAAGAAGATGCTGCTCCCGTCCGTGCTTGCTCTGCTGATCCCCGTTATCGGCGGCTTCTTCTTCGGCGTGGAATTCGTCGGCGGCCTTCTGGTCGGCGCAACGATCGTCGCCATCCCGCGCGCGGTCTTCATGGGCAACTCCGGCGGCGCGTTCGACAACGCCAAGAAGTACATTGAGAGCGGCGCGCTGGAAGGCAGCGGCAAGGGCTCCGCGGCTCATAAGGCCTCCGTCACCGGCGATACCGTCGGCGATACCCGTAAGGACGTCGTCGGCGTCGCGCTGGACATCTTCATCAAGACCATGTCCACCGTCGCCAACACGCTGGCCGTCGTTATCAAGCAGATTTCTCTGTTCAAATAACACGCCCCTCATAGCAAAAACAGCTCGGCAGCTTTGTTGCCGGGCTGTTTTGCTATGGCGTGTTTCCGAGCCATCGGTTGGAAACACACAGCCATAAGCGCCTATCGCTCTTCGCAGATTACGCGATCCACTCTCTGGCATTTCCGTGCGCAGGAATATTCGCCGATAGGCAATTTTCTGTTTTCCATGCCACACCGCCCTCCGGATGGTCTCTTGGATCGTCTGCTCCCTCCATCTTTATTTTGCCTCAGCTTTCAGGGGTTACCATGCGCGATCTTTCGCACGATACGCCAAAAATCATGGGATGTTGCGCCCATGCTTTTTGGGGAAGAAGCCCGTGCCGGGTCAGGCGTGCAGGTTGGGCAGGTCGCCATAGCGGAACGCGGCGGATTGGCGAAGAATCAGCTCGATTGGTATGGTGGTCATCGTGCCCTCGCTCTGCGGGTTTGTGATCAGGCGAATCGCCTCCTCCACCGCTCTGTGCGCAAAGGTGTGCATGGAATACCCCACCGTGGTAAGCGGCGGATTGCAGTTTCTGGCCTCCAGATCGTCAAAGCCCAGCACGCTCACGTCCTTGGGAACCGAAAGCCCCATATCCGTCAGCGCGGAGATGCAGCCCATGGCCATTTCGTCGTTGGCGCAGAGAATCGCGTCCGGCATGTCCGCGCGATGGTTCATCACCATGTAATAGGTGCAGTTATAGGCCACCTTGCGGGAAAAATCGCCGTGCATAATCAGCGTCTCGTCCACGGGAAGCTGCGCCGCGCGCATGACCTGAAGGAAGGTTTCAAAGCGGACGTTTCCGTCGTGCGTATCCGCGCCGCGGATATAGGCGATGCGGCGATGCCCGGTGTGCGCCAGATAGGCAACCTGCTGCTCCGTGCCCGTGCGGTTATCCAGCACGACGCTGCTCACGCCCTGCATCTGCATCTCCCTGTCCATGAATACCAGCGGGAGGTTGCGCTTTACGAGCGTGCCGACCTCCGCCTTCTGCAGGCGGTCGTTCAGGATGATGGCAGCGTCGATGTTGCAGGACTGAATGTTGGCGGCCACCGTCCGGCTGTCGGCCTCCCACGAAGCGTGTACGAGCATGTTATACCCATGATCGGTGCACGCGTGGAAGATTTCCGGAACGAGCGACATGTAAAACGGGCCGTCGATATACGGCAGCGACAGGCCGATGTTGCCCGTCTGCCGGGATTTCAGCAGCCGCGCGTTGATGTTTGGCACGTATTCCAGCTCCCGCACGGCGGCCATGACGGCGGCGTACTTATCCGGGCTCACATTTTTGCGGCCGCTCAGCGCGTTGGAAACGGTGGAAATCGACACCCCCGCCCGCTGCGCGACGTCCTTGATCTTTGCGTTCATTTCATCACCTGCAACTGGATTTCATTCGTCCGCGGAGCCATAGCAGAGGAAGAGCCTGTCAAAGCAATAGGCTCCGCTGTTCCACTCGCCAATGCGGATCTCGCTCAGGTTCTTCAAATCAATGCCCTCATACATGGAAAGCGGCACGTTGATTCGCGTCCATTGCTCGTATACGGACGGCACATCGACCCACGCGCTGACGGACGCGCCCTTCGCGTCAATCAGCGTAACCCTGTGGGTGTTGCTTCCCTGAAGATCCCTGATAAAGAAGGTCAGATAACAATACGACGTGCAGTCCACGGATTCCTGCAGCCGAAAGCGAATTGCGTTGAACGCGTCCTGCGGGTCGATGGACGAAGCCGTCGT
>CAVERI010000014.1:14507-42230 GCA_963618055.1 bacterium
ATGTCCGCCTTGCTGCCGAACACGTTGTACAGCCCCCACGTACTGTCGCCGGTCACCTTGTACGTCCAGATCGTCCAGCCCATGCCCGCGGCGGAATAGGCGTTCAGCGCGTACTCCCACGCCTCCATGCTCTGGAACAGGGTGAACTCGCCTAAGAATGACGGAACGGGATACGCCGCCTGCCCGATCTTGTGAAGCTTCACGTCCACATTGAGCTTCTGCGCGCGGTAGTCGTTGTCGGCGTTCCATTTATAAAAATGGTACTGATAGACCACGTTTTCCCAGCCGCAGCGGTCGGGCGCGGGCAGATCCTCGGGATCCCAGCAGCTTTCCACCATGATGATATGCGCCGGGTCGATGGCGCGAATGGCCTGATAGGCGCGGTCGAAGAATTCCCACTGCGTCACGCCGGTGGACTTGAAATCCCCGCCGGGCTCGTTGAGCAGATCGTACGCCGCGACGGCGGGCTCATCCTTGTAGTGCGCGGCGACCTGCTCCCACAGGAAGACCGTCTGATCCTGATACGAAGGCTCCTTCCACAGGTTCGAGCCATTCATCTCGCCGGAATTATCCTGATTGTTCTGCGAGCCGCGCGCGGCGTGTAAATCCAGTATCACATACATGCCCCGCTCGGCGCAGCAGCGTACCGCCCAGTCCAGACGGGTAAACGCGTCCGCCCGCAGTTCTCCGTCGTCCGTCAGAATGTTCCACCACGCGAAGGGAACGCGCACCACGTTCATGCCCAGCGCCCGGATGTTGTCAAAGTCGGACTCCGAAAGGTAATTGTCCTCGTACACCGAAAACAGCCGTTCGCGCGTCTCCCGGCCGAACCGCTCGTCCAACACGCGGAAGGCCTCGGTCTGGCAGGGCGCGTTGGTCAGGTTCATCCACGCCTCCTGCACCAGCCAGCCGCCCAGATTCACGCCGCGCAGAAGAACCGTCTGCCCGTCCGCGTCGACGATTCTCGTGCCGTCGGCGCGCAGCATAGTCAGCGACGGCGCTTCCGCCGCCGCGCAGGCAAACGACAGCGCTACCGTCAGGGCAAGAAGCGCCGCAAAGATTCCTTTCATCGATAGAACCTCCCTCCGAGAATTCGGTAAAACGTTTTTCTACTATGTAAACTGAACACGCCCTTAGATTATACTCAAAAAGTGAGAAATGGTCAATACGTCTGAAAAATCAAAATATTTTCGCCAACATCTTGAAAAACGTTTTTCTCTATGCTATACTGAGCAGGAAAGCAAAACCCGCGTTCCCGGCTCCAACATCGATATTATGAGGTGATCCGCAATGAAAGCACGCATCGAACAGCTCACCCGTGAGGGTCGTCATGTTTTCACCGAGGACATGCGCTCGCTCACCATCCGCGACGAATTTTTCGTCGTCAATCTGTATGAGCAGGAAAAGGGACGCGTATTCGAGGGTCTCGGCGGCGCCGCGACGGAATCCGCCGCGCATGTGTTCGCCCAGATGCCCGCAGACAAGCAGGAGCAGCTGCTGGACTTCTACTTTGGCGGCGGCGCGGATTACCGCTATCTGCGCGTGTCCGTCGACAGCTGCGATTTCTCCATCGGCCATTACGAAGCCATGAGCGACCCGAACGACCGGGCGCCGGCCTCCTTCTCGCTTCAGCACGATGAACAGGAGATCATTCCCTTCTTAAAGCGCGCCGAGGCGAAGGCCGGGCGCAAGCTGCCCCTTCTGCTCTCCCCGTGGAGCCCGCCCGCCTTCATGAAGACCACCGGCGAGCGCAATCACGGCGGCAAGCTCAAGGAAGGATACCGCGACATGTGGGCGGAATATCTCTGCCGCTACATCATGGGCTATCAGGCACACGGCTTCATCGTGAAATATCTGACCGTGCAGAACGAGCCCAACGCCACCCAAACGTGGGATTCGTGCATCTATACCGGCGAGGACGAGCGCGTTTTCGTGCGCGATCATCTATCCCCCGCGCTGAAGCGGCACGCGCTGGACGTGGACGTGTGCATCTGGGATCACAACAAGGAGCGCGTCTACGCCCGCGCAATAGAAACGATTCAGGACGACACGCGCGACCAGATTCAGGGCATTGCCTTCCATTTCTATACCGGCGATCACTTCAAGGCGCTGGAGCTGCTTGCAAAGCGCTTCCCGGAGAAGACGCTTTTATTCACCGAGGGCTGCATGGAATACAGCCGCGCCGACGTGGGGCGCGACGTTTTCGGCCACGCGCTGCGCTACGCCCATGAGTACATCGGCGACATCGACCGCGGCGCGACGGTTCTGTTCGACTGGAACCTCTATCTGGATCAGCAGGGCGGCCCCAATCACGCGCGCAACTTCTGCTCCGCGCCCGTGATGTGCGACGTGAACACGAAGGAAATCCTCCGCAATCCCTCCCAGCAGGCCATCGAGCTCATCGGCCAGACGGCCAAGCCCGGCAGCGTTCAGATCGCGTCCTCCGCATGGCACCCGAACATTGAAACGGTGGCGTTCCTGCGGCTCGATGGCACGGCTGCGCTTCTGATGCTCAATCGCGGCAGGGAAGCCAAGAGGGTCAAGCCCGTGTGGCGGGAGCAGGTGGCGGAGTTTGAGCTGCCCGCCGAGTCCGTCACCTCTGTTCTTTTCACGGTGTAACATAAGGGGGCACAGAAGGTCATGAGTACCGCGCCTATCGGAACGAAACCTTCCTTTTTTCAGAGAATTCCGCGCAAAGCGTATCTCTGTCTGCTGCTGGCCGCGCTGCTGCTCGCGGGCGCGATTTTCCTGTATACCTTGGGCGACGGCAACACCTCCCAGCTAAATGAGCAGATCAGCGCGCTCTCCGCCGCGCAGACGGAGCTGGACACGCGGGAAGCCCGCTATCAGAAGCGCGTATCACAGTTAGAGGAAGCCAAAGCCAACCTTGAGGCGGATCCAAAGAACGAAAAGCTCATTTCCAAGCTGGAGCGCGCGCAGGGCGAATACGACAAGGCGCTCAAAAACCGCAACAGCCAGCTGGCCAAGGTGCAGGCCATGCCCGCCATGGACGAGCTGACCTCGCAGCTTACCGCGCTTAAGGAAAGCGCCGCGGGGCGTCTGCTGGCCGCCAACCTGCTGCTTGTGGGTACGCTGCTCGCCGGCGCGGCCGCCGTCGCGCTGGGCGTCCGCCGAATCGACCGAAGGGTGCTTATCAGCATGCTCGGGCTTCTCATCGGCGGCTGCGCGCTGGTCTATGGCGTGCACAGGAACAACCTTTCGCCCGTGCTTCAGGCGGGCGGCACGCCGCCCGGCACGGCGTTTATCGCGGCAGGGCTGATTGCCCTCGCGCTGAGCCACGTGGCATACTGGTGCTTCCTGACCCGCGCGAAGCTCGATCTCAAGCTGATTTTAGGCGCGGCGCTCACGCTGGGCGGCTCGGGACTGGGCGTCGCCGGCTTCCTGATCGACTGCGCTCCGGACGCCGCCAGCCGCTACATCAACGCCATGAGCCCCGGCTTTTTAAGGATTTTCGTGGGCGTCATACTGATTCTCGCCGGCACCGTAATTCTCGCGAACCCGCTTACGAAGATTCGCTACGACCTTCGCAAGAATCCCATGCTGGTGATCATGGTGCTTCCCAGTGTTTTGTATTTCCTCGTTACCTCCTACCTGCCGATGGTGGGCGTGTACTTCGCCTTCACCAGCTACCAGTTCACCACGAACTTCTTCTCCACGCTTTTCGGCAGCAAGTTTGTGGGGTTTTCCAACTTTGAGTATCTGTTTTCCTCCGGTCTGGCGTGGAAAATGACCGCCAACACGCTCATTTACAACTTTATCTTCATCGTCGGCGGCACGATTCTCAAGGTGGCGGTCGCCGTCATGTTCTCCGAAATCGCGGGACGGTTCTTCAAGAAATACGTGCAGACCATCACCTTCCTGCCGCATTTCATCTCCATGGTCATGGTCGGCACCTTCGCCTACAACCTGCTGAACTATAACAGCGGCGTTATCAACTCCTTCCTGACGGCGCTGGGCTTTGACCGCGTGGACTTCTACTCCATGCCCGGCGCGTGGTACGTGATTCTCCCGGTCGTGGACTTCTGGAAGAGCGTCGGCTACGGCTCGATCATCTACGTATCGGCCATCACCGGCATCAGCGACGATCTCTACGAGGCCGCCGATCTGGACGGCGCCAGCTTCATGCAGGAAATCATCCACATCACCGTTCCCTCCATCCGCCCCACCATCGTTATTCTGACGCTGATGTCCTTAGGCAGCATCATGAAGGGCAACTTCGACCTGTTCTATCAGCTGGTGGGCGAGTCCGGTCAGCTGATGGAGACCACCGAGATCATCGATACCTACGTCTGGCGCTCGCTTCGGCAGAACGTGCAGATTGGCATGGGCTCGGCGGCTGGTCTGTACCAGAGCTTTGTCGGCATGATCCTCGTGGTGCTGGTAAACGCCATCGTCAAGAAGATCGAGCCGGACTACGCGCTTTTCTAAGGAGGACAGAAGCATATGGAAATGCGAAGAAAGCACAATCGGGGCTACCGCATCTTCAACCTCGTCAGCAAGATTCTGCTGGGTCTGTTCTCGCTGATCTGCCTGCTGCCCTTCGTGCTGATGATCGTGGGCTCCTTCACCGACAACGGCGAGGTCATTCGCGAGGGCTATTCCCTCTTTCCCAAGCAGTGGTCTACCGCCGCGTATGAGATGCTGTTTTCCTACCCGGACAACATCCTCCGCGCCTACCGCAACACCATCATTCAAACGGTCGCAGGCACGGCCATCAGCCTGTTCTGCATCTCCGGTACGGGCTACGTGCTCTCCCGGCAGGACTTTCAAAGCCGCAACATCATCGCCTTCTATTTCTACTTCACGATGCTGTTCGGCGGCGGCCTGATTCCGTGGTACATCGTGATGAAGCAGGTGCTGCGGCTGGAGAACACGCTGTGGGCGATTATGGTGCCCTCCTTCTTCAGCGCCTACAACATCTTCCTGATGCGAAACTTCATCAAGCAGGGCGTGCCGCTGGAGCTGATTGAATGCTCCAAGCTGGACGGCGCGGGCGATCTGCGCATCTATCTGCAAATTGTGCTGCCCCTCTCGCTGCCCTCGCTGGCGACCATCGGCCTTTTCGTGGCGCTCGGCCTGTGGAACGACTGGTATCTGTGCATGCTGTTCATCTCCGATTCGGAAAAGCAGTCGCTTCAGTACTACCTTTACAGCATGCTGAACTCCGCCCGCGCCCTGCGCGAGATTCAGTCCCGCAGCGGCATCGCGCTGGCCATCGACCTGCCCAGCGAAACATCCAAGCTGGCCATGTCCATGGTGGCGACGGGGCCCATCCTGCTCGTGTACCCCTTCGTTCAGCGCTTCTTCATCAAGGGTCTGACCGTCGGCGCGGTGAAGGGCTGAGCGATTCCTTCCCTCGGATTTCTGGCGGAATCCTCCGCCAAGATCATAAATCACAAGGAGGTTATCCCATGAAAAAGACCCTGTCTCTGCTTCTTGCCGTGCTGATGCTTTTGAGCTTCGTGCCCATGGCGTCCGCCGAGGAAGCGCTCCCCGAAGTCGTCGTGTACATGATGGGCGACAAGCCCCAGGACTGCGACATGGTAATGGAAAAGGTCAACGAAATTCTGAAGGAAAAGCTTGGCTGCACCATGTCCATGAACTTCGTCGGCTGGGCCGACTGGGGCACGGCTTACCAGCTGCTGCTCACCGGCGGCAACAAGATCGACCTGATCTACAACGCCTCTTGGGCTTCCGATAAGGATTACGCCCGCAAAGGCGCCTTCATGGATCTGACCGACCTCGTTGAGGAAGCGGCTCCCGAGTTGTGGGATCTGATTCCCATGGAAGCATGGGAATACGCCACCATCAACACCGAGAACGGCAGCATGATCTACTGCATTCCCACCGCCTACGTCACCTACATCTCCACCGGCGTTCAGTATCGTCAGGATCTGTGCGAGAAGTACAACCTGCCCGCGCCCGACTCCCTTGAAAACGCCTACCTGTACCAGAAGGGCATCAAGGAAAACTGCCCCGAAATGTACGCCAACATGGACGGCGGCACCGTCAGCTGGGAAATCATGAAGCTGGACAACCTGTTCCTTGCGTATGATGAGTCCATCGGCATCATGTTTGGCTCCGTCAAGGAAGAGGGCGAAACGCCTTCTTGGGCGAAGATTGAAAAGTACATTTCTCCCGACAACGAGTGGTTCATTCAGGAGCTCGAAACCGCCAAGAAGTGGGCGGACGCGGGCTTCTGGGATCGCAACCTCGCCTCCAACCCCACGGACGATGTGGGCGGCTACTTCAATCAGGGCATGGTCGCGATGTCCTACAACGGCCTGAACATCGACAAGGTGTCCGGCACCGTCAGCACCGTATATAAGGATCATCCCGATTGGAAGGTCGGCTTCGTCCCCTACGGTCTCAAGCAGGGCTACGTGTTCCACTCCTCCCCCACGCAGGACGCTACCGCCATCCCGATCACCTCGGAGCATCCCGAGCTGGCTCTCAAGGTCGTAGAGCTGATCTACACCGACAAGGATCTCATGCAGCTGTTCTCCTACGGCATCAAGGACGTGCACTACACGCTGGATGAAAACGGCGCCTACGTCGCCACCGACGCTGCCTCCAATTACGGCACCTACGCCATGAACACCTGGGCGTGGAAGCGCACCGACTTCTTCCTTGACGGCGCGGCCACCGAGGAAGGCAAGGCCGTTGACGAGCTGAGAGCCACGATGGCTGAAGCGACGCCCCTTCTGCCCAATTCCTTCTCCTTCGACCGCACCCCCGTTGAAGCCAAGGTTGCCGCTGTGGAGCAGGTCATCACCCAGTACCTCACGCCCCTGCGCTACGGCCTGACCAACGACCTCGAGGCCGACCTCGCGACCTTCTTCGAGAAGGCCAACGCCGCCGGTCTGCAGGAAGTGCAGGATGAGTATATCCGCCAGTATCAGGAATACTGCGAGGAAAACAACATCCACTAATTCCCCAGTAAATCAATCGCGGCGGCTCGGACGTTTTTGTCCGAGCCGCCCTTTCTTTCTATGCGCCGCGTCTCCTCCAAGCCTGTCCCTCCAGCCGCGCCGCCGTCAAGCCATATCTCAGCTTTTCCAAGCCCGCACGTTTTTTCCCGTCGTTCCATGAAGCCGTCCCCCCTTCAGCCAGCCTGCCGTCAGCCGTATCGCGGGGCTTACTCTGCTTTTCCAAGCCCGCGCGCTTTCCGGTCGTTCCATGAAGCCGTCCCCTTCAGCCAAGCTGCCGACGAGCCGCGCCTCCCCTATATGCGGAAAAACGCGGGAGGGCGTAAATCCTCTCGCGTTTTTCTGGGTGGGAAGCATCCTATGCCTTACGGGTTCGTCGCCTTCATAGCCTCCCTTGCTTCCTCCTCAGTGATGGGATGGCACAGGCCACAGCGGTTTTTCTTGTCCACGTGCAGCGCCTGATAGAGCGTGTGCACGTATTTCGAATTCGTCATGCGCTGGCAGGCTGTGTCGGCATGATAGCTCCGGCTGTTTTCACTGTAGTAAACCGTAATCGTGCGCTCGTAGTTATACAGCGCCTGCAGCGCCTGATCGGCGTCGCCGTCTATGGAGAACTGCTCGTCGTTCTGCACCATATACTGGTAGCACACATCCGCGCTGCAGGTGGAGCAGTAGACATAGCCGCCCTCGTACACATCCTCAAACGGCAGAAGCGTGTAGCGTTCGCCGTAGAAGGACGGGCATTCGTCGGTCGTGTGCGCAGTACGCTGCCCGTCAATCCACAGATAGTGCTCACAGTCCAGCATGCTGTAGGACGTCACGTTGCATCTCTCGCAGGTCTGCTTGCCCGCCGCCTTTGCCTCGCCCAGCGTGTGGGACACGGCGTTCATCATGCCGCTGCAGTTCTTCGTTTCGTGGTAATAGGTTCCCCCGGCGGTAAAGTACACCGGCGCGTACATGGCCTCCTTAATTGGCGGAAGCGTCACCGGCTTGGGTGTGGGCGTCGGCGTGGCCGTCGGCTCGGGCGTTTCCGTCGGAGCCGGCGTCACGGCCGCCTCGGACGTTTCCGCCGGCGAAAGCGTCGGAAGCGCCTGTATCTCGGCCGCGTCCGGAGAAGACTGCGTCGCGCCGACCACGCTTACGCCCCTGTCCGGCGTCGCCTGCCGAATCGGAACCGCGTCCGTCTCCGGCTCCTGATAGTTGACCCATGTCTTGAACTGGTTCAGAAGGAGCCGCGGCAGCCGATTTTTCACCGCGTCAATATTCGTACCGACGTGGCTGTAGGCCTCAAGACCCAGCCTCGCGACGTCCTCGTCCATGCCGTCCCACGCTCGCAGCGCAACGTCCTTCGCCTCGTTCAGGCGGTCTCCCGTCCAGCCGCCGATCGCGTCGATTCCGCCGCCGGTCTGGTCGTACACCCAGTCAAACGCGTCGGACAGCGCCGTCTGCACGCGCTGAACGGTGGGGTTTTCCGTCTTATACGTCAGGGCAAACACGAGCAGCACGCAGAAAACCGCGCCCGCGACGAGCGTAAGCAGCAGCTTCGCGCCGCCGCCCCAGCGAATTTTCCGCGACCACAGGAAGAACAGCCCGACCGGATACAGCAAAAACAGCAATAAAATTGTAATACATATATAGACCATTCCGGAGTCGGAGCCCCGTCCGTCCTTTCGTCCGCCGTTTGACGAACGATGCGCCGCGTCATCATACGGCGAGCGCTTTTCAGGCCTTTCAAAGGAATCTTTTCGCTTAAAATGCCTGTCAAACGCGTTTTTCTTCTGCGCCCTGCTCATGGGGTAATAGGTCGAATACACCGTCTGCATGCGTTCTCACCTCTATCTATCACAACCGCTCTCGCGCTTTGTTCCTGCCATCTATTATACCAGCCGCGCCCATTTATTACAACCTTTCTGTCTTTTGACTTCAATATTTAATAGATTAATTTTTAGTTATACCGTACTCGATTCTCCCCCGTTCAAAAGTTTATGAACGTTCTGTTGCCTGTATTGAACTCCCGCATTTCACGTGTTATAATAAAGGCTGAGATTTTCTGCCCGGAAGGAGCTTTTCTGTGTATTACGTTGTGATCGATCTGGAATGGAATCAATACCACAATCCGCTTAGAACGCCCACGTCCCGCTCGGGCGTGAAAATGCACGAGGAAATCATCCAGATCGGCGCAATCAAGGCGGATCATCAGATGAACCCCGTGGACACCTTCCGGATGTTCATTCGCTTGGGCGGCGGCCGCCGTCTGGACAAATATGTAAAAAAGCTCACCCACATCTCGGATGCGGACATTGCCTCCGGCGAGGATTTTGTCTCCGCCGCGCCCCAGTTCGCCGAATGGCTGAAGGACGTGGACGCGGTGTTCAGCTGGGGGCCGGACGACCGGCGCGTATATCTGAACAACCTCGCCTTCTTCGATCTTCCCGCCCCGTCGTGCGCGTGGTACGACGCGCAGAAGATTTACGCGTCACAGGTGCCGGAGCACGGCCCGCTGGCGCTGAAAACGGTGGCCGAGAGCCTTCAGGTTCGCGTGAACCTTTCGCTGCACGACGCGATGAACGACGCCATCCTCACCGCGTTCTGCATGAACCATTTGAACGTGGAGGCCGGCGTTGAGGCCTATAATAAGCAGAAGGAAGCCGCCGCGTCCGGCGATACCCTTCAAATGAAGCCCATCTTTACCTGCAAAACGCACAGGCACATGAACCAGCAGGCCGCGTGGGAAGAGGCCTGCAACGGCCTTCTCCGCTGCCCGCGGTGCATGCAGCCGCTTTCATGGTCGGGCGACGAAATCGGCACGCTCACGCGCTTTTACAAGCCCGCGAAATGCGAAACGCACGGCGAATACCTGATTCGCGGCGAGTTCGGCGGCAGCAAAATGTGCACGGTGAAGTTTTCCTTCTTCCCGGCCACGCCGGAAATTTGGGAGCTCGCGAAAAAGGAGATGCAGCCTGCGGTCAAAAAGCACCGCCGCCGTCGCCGCAGAAAGCCCGCGGCTACGCCCGCGACGGAGGCTGCCGAACCCATCGTCTCAACCACCCCGGAGGAGCTTCTCCCCCGCGCGATTGCCTTCGCCGCCGAGGCGCACCGGCAGCAGGCGCGCGGAACGGGCGCAGCCGCCCGCATCGTTCACCCGATGGAGGTCGTTTCCGTCGCCGCGACGATGACGGACGATCCGGCGCTGCTCGCCGCCGCCGCGCTGCACGATACCGTGGAGACGTGTCCCGGCGTGACGGCGGAGGCCATCGAAAAGACCTTCGGCGCGCACGTGGCCGATCTCGTTTCCTTTGAAACGGAAGCCGCCGACCCGGAAACGGGCTGGCGCGAGCGCAGGCAGGCGGAGCTCGACCGCCTGAAGGACGCGGACGAGGAGCAGCGGATTTTAGCACTCTCCGACCGCCTGTCCGACGCCCGCGCGCTGAGCCGCGAGTACGCCGCGCTCAAGGACGAGCTTTGGCAGCGCTTCAATCCGGCCGACCAGCGCGAGCAGGCGTGGTATTACAAGGCGCTCGTCGTCGCGTTCAAGCCGCTTGCGCGCTTCGGCGCCTACGGCGAATTCAAACATCTGGTCAGCAGCGTGTTTTCCCGCCGCCGCGCGGCGAAATCCGCGCCGGAAGAAAATGACGGCTGAACTTAACCGCCAAATTACGCACGGCATACTCCAATACGCGCGTATTTATGCTATAATGTGAAGGCATCCAATGCGGCGCGGCACGCGGGCGGTTTTCGTCCCGGTATGCGCCGGTGTGTCCGCAAGGACGATTGTCAAAAAGGAGGACAGACCATGCAGTATACCCGTGAAGTAGAAGAAATGGTATGCGTGGCGAAGGGCCCCAATCACGGCCCCGCCCCGATTCCCGAGGAAGGCAAATGGATTCAGGCCAAGGAGATCAAGGACATCTCCGGCTACACCCACGGCATCGGCTGGTGCGCGCCGCAGCAGGGCGCCTGCAAGCTAAGCCTGAACGTCAAAAACGGCGTGATCGAAGAAGCGCTCGTTGAGACCATCGGCTGCTCCGGCATGACCCACTCCGCCGCCATGGCGAGCGAGATTCTGCCCGGCAAGACCATTCTGGAAGCGCTGAACACCGACCTCGTGTGCGACGCCATCAATACCGCCATGCGCGAGCTGTTCCTTCAGATCGTGTACGGCCGCACCCAGTCCGCTTTCTCCGACGACGGCCTGAAGGTCGGCGCGGGTCTGGAGGATTTGGGCAAGGGTCTCCGCTCCATGGTCGGCACCATGTACGGCACCAAGGCGAAGGGCACCCGTTACCTCGAGATGACCGAGGGCTACGTGCTCAAGCTCGCGCTGGACAAGGATGATCAGGTTTGCGGCTACCAGTATCTTTCTCTCGGCAAGATGATGGACGCCATCAAAAAGGGCATGGCTCCCAACGAAGCCTATGAGAAGAACATCGGCACCTACGGCCGCTTCAAGGCCGAAGACGGCGCGGTCAAATGGATTGACCCGCGCAAAGAATAAAGGAGGGCTGAAGAATGTCTCTGTTTGAAAACTATGAAGGCCGCATGCCTCAGCTCCAGCCCGTGCTCGAAAAGTACGGCTTCAAGGATTTTGAAGAAGTCAAGGCGTACAACAGTTCCAAGGGCGTAGACGCGTATAAGATCGTCGAGAGCACCCAGCCCATCTGCTTCGAAAACGCGAAGTGGGCCTATGAGCTCGGCGCCGCCATCGCCATGAAGAAGGGCGTTAAGACCGCCGCCGACGCCGCCCGCTGCATCGGCGAAGGCCTGCAGGCCTTCTGCATCCCCGGCTCCGTCGCGGATCAGCGTCAGGTCGGCATCGGCCACGGCAATCTGGGCGCGATGCTGCTGGATGAAAACACCGAATGCTTCGCGTTCCTCGCCGGCCACGAATCCTTCGCCGCCGCCGAAGGCGCGATCAAAATCGCTCTGAACGCCAACAAGGTGCGCCGCAAGCCCCTGCGCGTCATCCTGAACGGTCTGGGCAAGGACGCCGCCATGATCATCTCCCGCATCAACGGCTTCACCTACGTGCAGACCAAGTACGACTATCTGTCTGCCGACGTGAAGGAAGATCACGCGCTGACCATCGTGAACAAGACCGCTTACTCCACCGGCGACCGCTCCAAGGTCAACTGCTACGGCGCGGACGACGTGCGCGAGGGCGTTGCCATCATGTGGCATGAGAACGTGGACGTTTCCATCACCGGCAACTCCACCAACCCCACCCGCTTCCAGCACCCCACCGCCGGCACCTATAAGAAGGAGCGCCTCGAGGCAGGCAAGAAGTACTTCTCCGTCGCTTCCGGCGGCGGCACGGGCCGTACCCTGCATCCCGACAACATGGCCGCCGGCCCCGCCTCCTACGGCATGACCGACACCATGGGCCGTATGCACTCCGACGCCCAGTTCGCCGGTTCCTCCTCCGTGCCCGCGCACGTCGAAATGATGGGCTTCCTGGGCATGGGCAACAACCCCATGGTCGGCGCGACTGTCGCCGTGGCTGTGGCCGTGGAAGAGGCAATGAAGTAATCCCCTTCGTAATAGAAGAAGCAATATGCCTGCGTTTCTGTGCATATTGCTTCTTTATTATTATCTATTTCCCGCAATACAGCCTACAGGCGGTCTCTTTAGAACAGTTCCACCTTATCCAAAAGGAAATCCGTCAGGCTGCAATGGAAAAGTCCCTCTTCATCATAGAAGCTCTGGGGAATATCGTTTCGAATAACCACCTTTCGGAAGAAATCGCCAGTCAGCTTCAGCGAGAGCATCTCCGTTTCTGACTTCTGCTCCGTATCCATACGGAGGGCGGACTGGATGTATATGCGCCGATCGTGATCGTTGACGACAAAGTCAATTTCTCTGGAGATGCGCTTGTCCTTCCTTCGTTCTACGACCACGCCCACGTCCACGGAGTATCCGCGCATGATCAGTTCATTGTAAATAATGTTTTCCATGATGTGCCCCGGATCGTACTGCCGGTAATTCAGCCGCGTGTTTCTCAGGCCCACATCCGAAAAGTAATACTTGTTCGGATAATCGAAGTATGTCTTTCCCTTCACGTCATACCGCTTTGCCATGTACAGCAGAAAGGAATCCATCGCGTGGTTCAGATACGCGGACACCAGTGCGGCGTTGACATTCTCGCGCCGCATCGAGGTCAGCGCGTTGGCGATTTTGCCGGGGTTCGACAAAGAACCGATCTGCGAAGCCACGTAGTCGAGAATGGCGTTCAGCAAATCCTCCCGTTCCAGATGGTTCCGCTCCACAATGTCCTTGACGTACAGCTCGTTGAACAGGTTGGTCAGGTAGTCCTTTTTATCGGCGTCGTCCGTCATGGTTACCATGCGGGGCATGCCGCCGTAAAGCATATACTGTTCGAGCGCCGCACGCTTTTCGCCGCCAACATAGGAATAATACTCCGCGAAGGACAGCGGATACACGTGTATCTGCGTCGCTCGCCCGCGGAACTCCGTCGCAATATCCTTGGAGAGCATTCTGGAATTGCTGCCGGTGACGTATACGTCCAGATTTTTATACGCCTTCAGCTCGTTGAGCATATCGTAGATGGTGACTTCCACGCCGCCGTTCTTCTCGTCCTTCACCTTAACGGTGTACTGCACCTCGTCGATGAAGAGATAGAACCGCTTGGCAGAATCCGTCTGGACGATACTCTCCACATATTCGCAGAGCGTAATCGGGTTTCTGAACCGATAGAATCTGCGCTGATCCAGCTCGATTCGCAGAATCTCATCCTCCCCCACGCCCTGCTCCAGCAGATACTGATAGAACAGCTCAAACAGAAGCACAGACTTGCCGCAGCGGCGAATGCCGGTGATGACCTTGATATCCCCGTTCCACATATTGCGAATCAGACGAGCCAGATATGCTTTGCGCTCAATCATCGATTTCACCTCATTCTTTTGCCGCATGCGGCGCAATAATACGATTATTATAGCATTCCCGAACGCCGTTTTCAAGGGAAAGCGGCGCTTTATCGAAATCTTTTGCCGCATACAGCAAAACTATACGGCAATCATATTCTTTGAAAACACCCGCCGGAGGCATTTCCCCGGCGGGTCGGCTTTGGTTTACAGGCAGGCGCTCAGCGTCCACATCCATTTATTGGCCGGGCTGATCCAGACCTCCTTATAGGTCGCGGTGCACACCTGCGGCCAGTAGGGCGTGTCGTGCTCCCACAGGGACTGGATGCCTACGGGCATCTGTCCCACCGTCTGCCCGGGCTGCACGGCGTATTCGTTCGTCCAGTCATAGCCCTCGCCGAAGATGAGTGACTGCGCGAACGGGTTGCGTCCTACCGTCCATTCCAGCTGACGCTCGACCAGCTGGCGCGCGTCGGCGTCGCCGGTTGCCTGCGCGGCCATGGCCAGCGCCGCTGTCTGCGACAGGAGCACGTTCAGGTTTCCGCGGAACGAGAACCATACCGGGAACCGGCGCAGGTAATAGCCCCTGCCCAGCGCGACGCCGTTATGCACCTGATCCTTGAAGTCCTTCAGCTCCTCTTCTGTGCCCCAGATGATGTCGGCCAGCGTCTCCTTCGGATAATCAATGGCTTCGTTCTCATGATACACGCCCTCGGGCAGCATGTACCACGGCGCGGTGTGCGCCGCCGCGGCGCGCGCGTACTCACAGTACAGACTCAGCGCACGCTTCCAGCGCGGACAGTCCTCGTGCGCCGGCAGAACCTCGACGAGCGCGGCCAGACCGGCGGTATAGTATTGCTCGCAGGAGAAATGCGCGAAATGGCTGGGCAGCGTGTGCCCGCGGTCGCGCCAGAAGAAGCCTCGAATCGGCTCGTCCCAATCCGGCCATTCCGTCTGCTGACACTCCATCAGCAGCCGCGCATAGCGCACGGCGGGCTCTTCGAATTCCGCCGCACCGGCGCGCACCAGCTCCGCGGCGGCTGCCGCGGCGGCGGCGAACCGGTTCACCTCACAGCGAACCGTTCCGTCCTCTTCCTCCGGCATGCGTCTTTCCGCAAGGCAGAAGTCTTCGCGCGCGATTTTCAGGCTGTACGCCGCGTAGGCGGGATCGCTCTCCTTCAGCCCCTCCGCGCCGAGCGCTTCGGCGTAGGATGCGCAGAAATTGGCGAACGGATCGTCCGACGGCTCGGAAAGAATGTCGTCCTCCGTGCCGATCACTCCGTCCGTCCAGATGGACGTGGATGAGTACGACGAACGATAGCCGTCGCCGAAGCGCGTCTTCAGCACATAATCCAGTCCCCAGCGCGCTTCCTCCAGCACGCGCTCATACAGCCGCGCCGTAAGCCCCTGCGCGCCCTTCAGCCGACGCGCCAGCCGGAACAGCGCCGCCGTTCCATCGGAAGTATTATTCATGCCCTGCGCCAGATCGGCCGCGTCGTGCCAGCCGCCGTTGGCCACGATCGCGCGGCCATTGTGCTTCAGAAGCAGGTCGGTGTGACAGGCATGGTGCTTGCCCGGCACATCCCAGCCGCAGCGCTGCGAAAGGTAGAAATTCAGCACCTTCCATACCGACGGCTCCCATGCGCGCTCGTCGATGGGAAACACGCGCGTGGAAAGCTCGCCCGCGAGCAGAAGATAGCGCCCCGGCGTTCGAAGCGCGGTGAAGTCCATCACGGCCAGCCCGTTTTCGCGGCGCACGTCGCCCTCGTAGACGCAGCGCCCCGTTTCCGTTTCCAGCACGCGGAAGCGCTCGGCGGAGATTTCCGCGTCCGCAATGGCCAGCTTGCGCCCGTCCGGGCGGTACCCGCTGCCGGAAAACGCGATTCGCCCGTGCCCGGGAATCCAGCCCTCGTACATTTCCGGCTCCACATACTGAAGCTCGAGCTTGTCGATGTACCACACGGCGGTGTCGGCCGCGTCGAACTCATGGCCGCACATGTCGTATTCCAGCGCGATGCCCACCGCATCGTTTCGGTGAAGATATGGAATCTCCACGGTGATGTGGTTCCACTCGCCGTTTTTCAGGTTCACATTGTGCGCGCCCTCGCGCATGTAGCGGTCAGGCACGGGATGATCGCCCTCGTTATACAGCTGCACGCGCAGGCACACGGAGCGCATGCCGGGAATCTCCGGCCGCACGCGCACGGAGATTCGGTTCCACTCGCTCAGGTCTTCATGCGGAAGCACGCACATGGCGCCCGGCTCCGCGTAGATGCGCCCGCGCCCCCGCCCGGGAAGCCAGTCCGGCAGGTTCGTCGGCGCGCGGAAGCAGACGCTGTGCCGCCCCTCGTAGGCATGCTCGTCCGAAAGCTCCAGCTTGGCATACGGCGTGAGCGCCCTCCAGTTTTCAAGGCTCTCGCAGTCGTCCACCAGCCGGGAGCGAAGCGCCGGCTTGCGGCGCAGGCGCTCGTCGGCAGTCTCGCGTTCGTCGTACTCCATGATCCGGTGCGCGCCGCGCGTCTGCTCCAGAAGCCGCGTCAGTCGTTCGTCCATCCGCGTTTCCTCCTTTGGTTTTATTCAGCCTCCAGCATGCGCGAGGCCGTTTGCTGAAGCCACCGCGTCAGCCTCGCGTAGTTTTCGGCACGCGCCGCGCTGGCCATTTCCGCCGAGCGGCGTTCGTCCTCCTCTGTCATCTCCAGCCAGTACTTCCCGGTGAAGGGATCCACCGACAGACTGTTCAGCGGCCAGCCCGGCACGCGCGCCGCGCACGGCGCGTCCACCATATCAAACGCGTTCGCGAGCAGCATATTCCGGTCAAAGGTGTAGGAATAGATGTGGGCCTCGTCCTTCAGAAGACAATAGGAATCCTGCCACGCGCACTTGAGCCGCCCGCCGTGACGGTGTACCACGCCGGCGAAGTAGCTCAGCATTTCCTCGTCGTCCATCGCATATCCCGGCGCGCGGCGCACATGCACCCCGGGCTGGTCGGGATCGTCGTCCGGCAAGTCCAGAAACACCAGCCCCGCGTCCAGCGCCAGCACCGGCATGCGCGCGGCATGATACCACGCCAGCGCCTTTTCAATGGCGTTGTCCTCGGCGGTTTTCGCGTTCTCCGGCGCGTCAAACCGCGCGAAACCCAGTGCCGCCGGGGACACGCATTCAATGTCCGTGCCCTCAAAATATCCCATCAGATACGGCAGCTTGCTCACGTTTGCCGTGCCGATCAGAAGCCGTTTGTTCATATCGTTCGTCTCCTTCGTAATTCCATATGCTGATTATAACAGATTCTTCTTCGTTTGACCAGTGTTTTGAAAAAGACTTTGGTCTGTTTTTGCCGGTTGACACGATTCCGGCGGCATGATAGAATGGAAACAAACACGAAGGAATCGGAGGAACGCGCGTGAAATTTCTGCACATTGCCGACCTGCATCTGGGCAAGCGGCTGAATGGAGTTTCCTTTTTAGAGGATCAGATTTTCCTGCTGAATCAGATTGCGCGTCTCGCGGCGGACGAGCGCGCCGACGCGGTGGTGATCGCGGGCGACGTGTATCAGAAGGCTTCGCCGCAGAGCGAGGCCATGGCGGCGTTCGACGCGTTCGTCACCCGTCTCGCGGCGGCGGGCATTCGCGTGCTCGTCATCAGCGGCAACCACGATTCCGCGCAGCGCATCAGCTATTTTTCCGCGCTGGTTCGAAACGCGGGCGTGTATGTGTCCGAGGAATTCACGGGCACGGTGCAGACGGTCACGCTCTCGGACGCGTTCGGCGAGGTGCGCTTTGGGCTGCTGCCCTTCCTCAAGCCCATTCAGGCGCGCCGCTTCTACCCGGATGAGAAGATCGAAACCTATGAGGACGCGGTGCGCGCGGTTCTGCGGCATTCGCCGGTTGACCCCTCGGCGCGCAGCGTGCTCGTGTGCCACCAGTTCGTCACCGGCGCGGAAACCTGCGATTCCGAGGAAGCTGCCGTCGGCGGGCTGGACTGCGTAGACGCCTCCGCGTTCGACGACTACGACTATGTGGCGCTCGGGCACATTCATGGCCCGCAGCGGCTGAAGCGCGACACCCTGCGCTACGCGGGCTCGCTGATGAAGTACTCCTTCTCCGAGGTAAATCACAGAAAGTCGGTCACGGTGGTGGAAATGCTTAAAAAGGGCGACATTCGCCTGCGCACCGTGCCCTTGACCGCGCCGCACGACATGCGCGCCGTGGAGGGCATGCTTTCGGACGTGATGACCATGCCCTACTCCGAGGACTATGTGTGGGTGACGATTCACGACGAGCTGCCCCCGCCAGACGCGCGCGTGACGATTTCAACGGTGTTTCCCAACATGCTGAAATTCTCCGTGGTCAATTCCAAAACGAAGATGGATATCGACGTGCTGGCGCGGGAGCAGATGGAGAGCAAGTCCGTTCCGGAGCTGTTTTCGGACTTCTACCGGCTGCAAAACAACGACGTCGCGCCCAGCGAGCGCCACATTGAAATGCTCACGGCGATTCTGAAGGAGCTGGAGGGAGAAGCGCGATGAAGCCTTTAACGCTGACGATGTGCGCCTTTGGCCCGTACGCCCGCACGACGGAGATCGATTTTGAAGAGCTGGGCGAGAACGGCCTGTTCCTGATCACCGGCGACACCGGCGCGGGCAAGACCACGATTTTCGACGCCATCAGCTTCGCGCTGTACGGCGAAGCCGCGGGCGGCAGGGATCGCCGCGCCGCGAAGTCCTTCCGCTCGGACTATGCCGCCCAGACGGAGGATACGTGGGTGGAGCTGACGTTCCGCCACAGGGGGCACGACTACTGTCTGCGCCGCAATCCCGAATACACGCGCGCCAGCAAGCGCGGCGACGGCGTGATCGTGCGCAAGCACGCGGCGGAGCTTCAGTCCGACACCGGCGAAAGCTGGTCGGGGCTGGACGAAATCGCCCAGCGCGTGCAGGAGCTGATCGGGCTGACCCGCGACCAGTTCGCGCAGACCGTGATGATCGCGCAGGGCGATTTTCTGAAGATTCTCAACGCCAAATCCGCCGAGCGGCGCGACCTGTTCCAGCGGCTGTTCGGCACGCTCCAGTACGCGCAGCTGCAGCTGCGTCTCAAGGAGAAAAACGCCGCCGCACAGCAGGCGCGCGACACGCTGGAGAAGCGGCTGCAAATCGCCGCGGCGCGCGTGAACGTGGATGAGGACTACCCGGGCAGGGAGCCGTTCGCGCTGTACCTGTCCGAGCCGAAATACGCCGACCGGCTGCTCGCGGCGATGGACGGTCTGCTCGCGTTTGAGAATGAAAAGCGGGCAAGCGCCGCGTCCCGGCTGGAAGCCGCCGACCATCGGCTGGCCGACGCCTCCGCCGCGCTGGCCGACGCGAAGAATATCAACGACGACTTCGCGCTGCTCGACCGCTGCCGCGCGGCGCTGGACAAGCTGATCGAAGCCCAGAGCGCCATCGACGACGACGCGGCCCGCCTTGCCCGCGCCCGCCGCGCCCTGCGGCTCGCGCCCGCCGAGGCGCTGTGCCGCCAGAACGCGGATGGGCTGATCGCCGCCGAAAGGGCGCTGTCCGAGGCCGAAACGCAGTGCGCGGTGATTCGCGAAGCGCTGCCCGCGCTGGAGACCGCCCACGCGGACGCGGAGCGCGCGCTGCCGGAGGCGGAAAAGCAAAACCGGCTGGCCGCGCAGCTTCGGGAATGCCTGCCGCTTCTTTCCGAGCTGGAAGCCCGCGCCGCGGAGGAAGCCAAGCTCAAAGCCAAGCTCATGCAGTCGCTGGACGCGAGCCGCGGCGCGGACGAGGCCTATACCCGCGTAAAGGACGCGTACTACCTCGGCCAGTGCGGCCTGCTGGCCGCCGGTCTGCGCGAGGGCGAGCCGTGCCCCGTGTGCGGCTCTAAGAAGCATCCCGCCCCGGCAAAGCCCGCCGGCGCGTCCGTCTCCCGCGAGGCGCTGGAACGCGCCGAAAAGGCGCAGCGCGCCGCGGCCGCCGCGGTTCAGGCGGTCGACGCGTCGCTTTCCGGCGTGCGCGCCGCCATGGAGGTTCAAAGGCAGCAGCTTGCCGCGCGCGGCATTCAGGAAAACGACACGCGCCGCGCGCTGGAAGCGCGCATCCGGCAGGCAGTGGATGAAGCCAATCGAATCACCCGCGCGGAGCTCGACGCGCGCAACGCGCTGGAGCGCACGCGCCGTTCGCTCGCGGAGAGCGAAGCCCGGCGGCAGAGCGCCGCAGAGACGCATACCCGGCTGACTGCGGAGGGCGCGCGGCTTCAGGAGGCGTTCGCCCGTTCGCTTTCCGAAAACGAATTTGCGGACGAAGCGGATTACCGTCTCGCCCGCCTTCCCGAAAATCAGGTGCGCGAGCTGGAAGCGCGCATCACCGCCCACAACGAGAACCGGCGCTCGCTGGCCGACCGCGTCGACGCGCAGAACCGCAAGCTCGCGGGCAAGGCGCGCGCGGATCTGGACGCGCTGACCGCCGCGTTCCAAGGCCTGAACGCCGAGCGGGACGCGCTTCGCAGGGACGAGGCCGACGTCGCGCGAAGGCTGGCGCTGAACGAATCGGCTCAGAAGGAGCTGCGCGACGTGCGCCGCCTGCAAGCCTCTCACGCCGAGGAATGGGCGGTGCTGGACGATCTGTACCGCGCCGTCAGTGGGCAGCTGTCGCAGAAGGTGAAGATCACGTTTGAAACCTATGTGCAGCAGTACTATTTCAAGCAGGTCGTGGCGGCGGCGAACAAGCGGCTGACGCTTTTGACGGACGGCATGTTCGTCCTGCGCCTGAAGGAGGAAGCGCGCGACCGGCGCAGTCAGGCTGGACTCGATCTGGACGTGTTCGACCGCTCCACCGGGCAGTGGCGCGACGTGACCACGCTCTCCGGCGGCGAATCGTTCATGGCCTCGCTGGCGCTGGCGCTGGGACTGTCGGACGTGGTGCAGGCGGAAAGCGGCGGCGTGCGGCTGGAGGCGATGTTCATCGACGAGGGCTTCGGCACGCTGGACGAAAACGCGCTGCGCAACGCGCTCGAGCTGCTCTCCCGCCTCGCCGACGGCGACCGCCTGATCGGCATCATCTCCCACATGCCCGAGCTGCGCGACCGCATCGACAAAAAAATCGTCGTCCGCAAGCACCTATGGGGCGCGCAGGCGACGATTGAGGCGTAGGAATGCCGTTTGTCGTTTTTTACAGGTCGTAATACATTTCAAATTCCGCGGGGCTGGGATAGCTTTCCACATAGCGCGCTTCCCGGCGGATGGTCTTTACCCACGTTTGCAGCAGGCGCTCCGGGAACACGCCGCCCACGGTCAGGTAGTCATGATCGGCCTCCAGCGCGTCCAGCGCTTCCTCCAGCGACGCGGGCAGGTGCGTGAGCTTCGCCTTTTCCTCCTCCGGTAGCGTGAACAGGTTGAAATCGAACGGCCCCCAGTTGTAGTTCGACGGGTCGATTTTGTTGCGCACGCCGTCCAGCCCCGCCATCAGGATGGCGGCATAGGCGAAATAGGGATTGCACGTCGCGTCCGGATTGCGCAGCTCAAAGCGCTTCTTATCCGGATTCTTGACGTATGCCGGAATGCGAATCACGGCAGAGCGGTTCGCGCTGGCGTAGCCGATCGTCACCGGCGCTTCAAAGCCGGGCACAAGGCGGCGATAGGAATTGGTGGACGGGTTCGTCAGCGCGCACAGGGAACGCACGTGCGTAAGCAGGCCGCCGATGAAATACATGGCCGTGCGGCTCAGCTGCGCGTAGCCGCTTTCATCGTAGAACAGCGGCTTGCCGTCCTTTCTCAAAAGCATATGCACGTGCATGCCGTTGCCCGCCTCGCCGCGAATCGGCTTAGGCATCAGCGTGGCGGTTTTTCCGCTGCGCGCGGCGCAGCTGCGAATCACGTACTTGGTCGCCATCGTGTCATCCGCCGCCTTGCACACCTCGATCAGCTCGGTTTCGATCTCCATCTGACCCGATCCGCCCACCTCATGGTGATGATATTTCACCGGCACGTTCCAGCGCGCCAGCTCCTCGCACATTTCGTTGCGCAGGTCATAGTGAATGTCGCCGGGCAGGTCGGCGTGATAGCCCTCGTGCGCGCGCACGTGATAGCCGTTCGAATCCTCGCTGCCCGCCGACCACGCCGATTCCACGCTCGTCAGGCGATACCCGGCGCAGTCCGGCTTCACGTCATAGGTCATGCCGTCGAGCACATGGAACTCGAATTCCGGCCCAACGATCATCTCGTCGGCAATGCCCTCTTCGCGCATGAATTCCACGGCGCGGCGAAGAATGTTGCGCGGATACTGGTCGAACGGCCGGTTGTTCGGATGGTCGATCACCATCACGTCGCCCACCATCGTCAGCGTCGGCGCTTCCACAAACAAATCGACGACCGCCGTGCGCACGTCCGGGATAAACACCATGTCGCTGTTTTCCACGGCGGCGTAGCCGTAGTTGGAGCCGTCGAAGCCGATGCCGTTTTTCAGAAGCTCCTCGTCAAACCGTCCCGCCGGGATGCACAGATGCCGCCAACGGCCGTGCAGATCGATCATCTTGAAATCCACAAAGCGAATGTCGTTTTCCTTTATATAAGCCTGAACCTCCGCTGCGTTCTGAAACAAGTCGGACGCCCCCTTTGCCGCGTTTTGTCCCCTTCATTGTATCAGAGCTGACGGAAAATAGCAAGTCCGCCCGTCACATTCGCGGCAAAATAAATCAGATGATTCATTTTCTCCAAAATCCATTCCCGCGCGCGGAGCGTCTAACCTATGGAACGATCGATCGACGTACCTGATGAAAGGAAGCACGTATGGACAGGCAGCAATTTACCGAACGCGCGCAGAAGCTCGAGGCGCGGCTGTACCGCATCGGCTACGGCCTTCTGCGCGAGGAACAGGATCGCAGGGACGCGGTGCAGGAGGCGCTTCTGAAGGCATGGCGGCACTGCGGCCATCTGAAGGACGCTGCGTATTTTGACACATGGCTTACGCGCATCTTCATCAATGAATGCACAAACATTCAGCGCCGTCAGGGTCGACAGCGCGCGCTGGATGAACGAATCAACGTCCCCTCGCCCACCGCCCACGCGGACAACGCCGCGCTGCACGACGCCATCCTGTCGCTGAAGCCGCCGGAACGACTGGTGGTCATCCTTCAGTACATGGAGGGCTACACGCTGAGCGAAATCGCGTCGCTGCTGGGCGAGCGCGAGGGAACGATCAAATCGCGGGCACGCAGAGCAAAAATGCAGCTCAAAGCGTTTCTGACGGACGACGACAGGAAGTGATTTTATGAAACAGAGTGACTGGCAGCGCGCCTTCGGTCAGCCGGATCAAGCGTTCCATCGAGCCTTCACGGAAACGCTCGAGCAATTGGAGGAAATGAACATGAAGAGACGATACAAGATTTCTACCCTTCTCGCAGCGGCGGTTCTGCTGACGCTGGTATTCGCCGGCGCGGCGCTGGCCACGGGCGGCTTCGGCATCTTCGACCGAGCGGACGTACCCCCGCTCAAGGGTGCGGAAGCGCTGGTCGAAACCGGCCTTGGCACGACGGCCAACGATCTGGTGCGGCTGACGGTGGAGGAAGCCGTGCGCGACGAGGGCGAGATCACGGCGCTCATCCGCCTGACCCCGCTGGATCCCGAGCGCTACGCGCTGTTTAACGACACGCTGGAAGACGCGCCAGATGGCGTTTACAACATCGAAAAGACCGTCGACGCGGACGGCTATGAGACGCGGACGGTCAAGGGCCGCGTGGACGGCAAAACCGTCATCGACTACTGGCCGAGCTTTGACATGGAGGGTGCAACCTCCGAGGGTTCGCTCGACGCGATCTCGCAGCCGGACGGCAGTGTGCTGATTCGCGCGACGATTGAGCCGGAGGACGACGTGACGGACGATACCGTTTTCTACGCGCTCGCCACGCTCACCGTGAACGACGAGCAGACGAAACTGGAAGCCGTCCGCTTCACGCTCGCCCAGAAGGAAGAAACCCGCAGCGCATCCTACGTCCCCGTGGACAGCGGCGAAGTCGAGCGCGTGAAGGTGTACGGCGTGAAGCTGGAATCCACCAGCGTGTCGGCCATCGCGCACGTAAGCTATGCGTACCTGCCGAAGAAGACGGACATGGGCGTCAGCTTCCGCTACATGAACGGCAGCGGCATTCTCTACGAGGTCGGCAGGCATGCTGCACAGCGACCGCCTGCAGGCAATGGCGGAATTCCCGGACGAGCTGATTCTCGAAGCCAAGGTCATCGGCGAGGATACGATTCTCGGCCGCGTGACGCTGAAGCGCGTGGACGAATAATCGCATTTCCAATTAAATAATCAACGGCCGCGGTCTGACGAGCTTCCCAGACCGCGGCCGTTTCATCCTGTTATCCAAGGCCGCCCAGTGCCCACACGGCCAGCGTGATCAACGCCAGCAACAGCCCGGACGCGGCGTACATCATCCGCACGGCCAAGCGAATGTCGCGCCTTTCCGGCGCGCGCAGGTCGTCGCCGATGGTCGGCTTTACGACCGGCTTCCCGAAATACAGGTGCGTGCCGCCCAGCTGTACGTGCAGCGCGCCGGCCGCCGCCGCCTCGCTCCACGCGCAGTTCGGGCTTTTGTGGTTGCGGTGGTCGCGCTTCATGATGCGGAAGGCCGCGCCGCCGTCCAGCCCGCAGAGCCACGCGGCAAGGCACAGCAGGCAGCCGGTCAGCCGTGCGGGCAGATAGTTCCACAGATCGTCGAGCTTCGCGCTGCTCCAGCCGATGTCACGGTATTTCTCATCCAGATAGCCCACCATGGAATCGAGCGTAGACGATGCCTTGAACGCCCACATCAGCACCGGCCCGCCCAGCATTCCGTACAGCATGGGGGAAATCACGCCGTCGGTGGTGTTTTCCGCCACGGTCTCGATCGTCGCGCACACCACCTCGCGCTCGCTCAGCGCCGCCGTGTCGCGGCCTACGATGCGCGCCACCTGCGTGCGCCCCGCGTCCAGCCCGCGTCCCAGCGCCTTTTCCACGCCGACCGCCTCCTGCGAAAGACACCGGGCGGACAGCCCCATCCAGTTCAGAAGCGACATGACGATCAGCCGCGGAACGCGTCCCAGCAGACCAGACAAAAAGACGAGCAGCCCCGCCGCCAGCGCCGTCAGCAGTACCGTCGACGCGGTAAGCCACACGGCGCTTCGGCGCAGGTTTCCGCCGCGCGCCCGCAGCCGCTTTTCGCACCAGCTGATATACTTTCCAATGATGCACACGGGATGGTACAGCCACGCCGGATCGCCCAGCAGCAGGTCAAGCGCGCCGCCTGCCAGCAGCGCAAGGTAGAAATCTGTCCGCATCAGCGTTCCCCCCGAATGATCGCGTAAATGGCCTCCATGTCCAGACTGTCGCGCACAATCGCGGCGACGCGGTCAAACTCCCGCTCACGGAAATCTTCCATGGTCATGGGCTCTTCCGCCGCGCCGCTTATGCCCTTCCGCTCCCGGATATGCGCGGCGATGCGGCTGAACAGCTGGCCGTCGTCAAACAGGCCGTGCAGATAGCTGCCCAGCACGTTGCCCTCCGCGTTCCGCACGCCGTCGACCTCGCCGCCGATGCGCATCCACGGCACGCAGCGCGCGCCGAAGCGGTTCTGCCCCGCGTGAATTTCATAGCCGTCCACCAGCGCGCCGTTCAGGCTCTGAAACCAGCCGTCCGCGTCTTCTATGCAGCCCGTCGCCTGCCGCGTGCGCTTTTCCTCCGCGAAGGTGACCTCCATATCCAGAAGCCCCAGCCCGGAGACCTCCGGCACGCGAGACTCCACGTGCAGGGGGTCGCGCAGCACCGTGCCCAGCATCTGATACCCGCCGCACACACCCATCACCATGCCTCCGGCGCGGGCGTGGCGCACGATGGCCGCGTCCATGCCCCGACGGCGCAGCTCGAGCAGGTCTTCGATGGTGTTTTTCGTACCCGGAAGGATGATCATGTCCGCGCCCGCCAGCTCTCCGGCATGCTCCGCGTAGCGGCAGCTTACGCCCTCCATCAGGTTCAGCGCCTGAAAATCCGTGAAGTTGGAAATGTGCGGCAGGCGAACGACTACCACGTTCACATCGCCCTCGCGCCGCACGCTGTGAAAGCGCTCGGTCACGCTGTCCTCGTCCTCCAGCTCCACGTCCATCCACGGCACCACGCCCAGCACCGGAATGTGAATGCGCTCCTCCAGCATGCGAAGCCCGGGCTCCAGAATCTTCACGTCCCCACGGAATTTGTTGATGATGACGCCCTTGACCCGCGCGCGCTCCTCGTCCGTCAGGAGCATCACCGTGCCCAGCAGCGACGCGAACACGCCGCCCAGATTGATGTCGCCCACCAGCAGAACCGGCGCGTCCGCCGCCCCGGCCATGGACATGTTCACGATATCCCCTTCCCGCAGGTTGATTTCCGCCGGACTGCCCGCGCCCTCGATCACCACGCAGTCAACCCCGGCTTCCAGCCGGTCATAGGTTTCGCGGATGCGCCTTCGAAGCTGCGGCTTGTATTCGTGGTATTCCATCGCCGTCATGTTGCCGATGGGACGGCCATCCACGATCACCTGCGAGCGCCGGTCGCTGGTGGGCTTCAGCAGTACGGGATTCATGCGCACATCCGGTTCCAGCCCCGCAGCCTGCGCCTGCATGGCCTGCGCGCGGCCGATTTCCGCACCGTCCTTCGTCACGAAGGAATTCAGCGCCATGTTCTGTGCCTTGAACGGCGCGACACGCAGGCCGTCCTGCTTCAGAATCCGCAGAAGCGCGGCGCACAGCACGCTCTTGCCTACCGACGAGCCCGTTCCCTGAAGCATGATGCTCTTTCCACGCATGGTTTCATCCTCCGTAATCGATGCATTCCCGCAGCGCCTCTAAAAAGCGCGCGTTCTCCGCTTCCGTTTTCACCGCCAGCCGCAGATGCGTCGGCGGCAGACCAAAGGATTCGCAGGTGCGCACCAGAATGCGCCGCGCCCTCAGCCTTTTTGCGACCTCCATCATGTCGCGCCCGAAATCCGCCAGCAGAAACGGCGCGTGAGACGGCATAACCCGCGCGCCCATCTCCTCCAGCGCGCGCGAAAACGCCGCCCGCCGCGCGTCCGTCGCCTGCGCGTCCTTCTCAATCTCCCGCACATGCAAAGGCAGCGCCGCCGCGATGGCGCTTGCAAAGCTGTTCAGCGACCACGTGAGCATCCGCGCTTCCAGCGCGCGAACCGTTTCCGGCGCGGCGCACACATAGCCCAGCCGCACGCCGGGAACGCACAGGATCTTCGTGAACGACCCGACCACCGTCAGCCCCGGCTGCACGGATTTTCGCACGGAATACGCGGGACAGTAGTCGATAAACGCTTCGTCCACGAGCAGCTCCGCGCCCTTTTCCCGCAGCGCGCAAAATTCCTCCAGCACGCGCGCCGGCTCCATGGCCTCGCCCGTCGGATTGTTTGGATTGCACAGCACCCGCGTGTCGCCCGGCCGCGCGTCCTCCTTTTCGGCGGCCGCCCGGCCGCGCGCCCGCGCCCGCTCGGCGTATTCCCCGAAGGTAGGCTTTTGCACGAGCACGCGCCCATGGTTCAAGGACAGCGCCAGATCGATCGCCTGCGCGCCGCCCGCCGTGGGCAGCACGCGCGCTTCCTCCACGCCCAGCGCGGCGGCCAGCCCGGCGCGCGCCGCGCGCATCTGCCGGTCGGGATAATAGCGCGTGTCCGCAATCGCCCGGCGCATCGTATCCATCACCCACTCGGGCGTTCCCTCCGGCCGCAGGTTGGCCGAATAGTCCAGCCAGTCGCCCGGCCGCGCCTCGTCCCACACGTTGCCGCCGTGTCTCATATCCCCCATAAAAAACGCGTCTCCCTTCCACCCGTCGGCATCATTATAGAAGCTCGCGGCGCAAACGTCAACCTTCGCCCTGCGGGTCTTCAGATTTT
>CAVERI010000015.1:0-39878 GCA_963618055.1 bacterium
TCTTGGTGAAGTCCACCTGATTTTCAACCACGTTGCGCACGCCGACGGCGGAGATCATGCCGTACAGAATCATGGACACGCCGCCGATGGTCGCGGTGGGCATGGCGGACACGATGGCCGCGAATTTCGGGCAGAAGGAGAACAGGACGGCCAGCACGGCGGCGATTCGGATGACGCGCGGGTCGTACACCTTCGTCATGGCGAGCACGCCGGTGTTTTCGCCGTAGGTGGTGTTCGCGGGCGCGCCGAACATGGCCGCCATAGAGGTCGCGAGGCCGTCGCCCATCAGCGTGCGGTGCAGGCCGGGCTCGGCGACGTAGTTCTCGCCGACGGTGGAGGAGATGGCGCAGATGTCGCCGATGTGCTCAACCATGGTGGCCAGCGCAATGGGCATCATGATCAGAATCGCGCTTCCGAGCATGCCCAGATCGCAGTTTCCAAACAGCGCGAACACGGTTTCCTCCGTCTTGAAGGGCAGGCCGATCCACGCGGCGTTCTTAATCGCGTCGATGGAGGACTGGTCAAACAGCTTCATGGACTGCTTTCCGAAGGCGTAGATCACGTCACCCGCGGACGTGGAAACCGTCTCTCCACACACCACGGCGAGCAGCACCGCAACCAGATAGGAGCCGACGACGCCCAGCAGAATCGGAACAATCTTCACCATGCCCTTGCCCCAGATGTTGCAGGCTACGACGATTATGACGGCGAGCACGGCGATCCACCAGTTGGCCTCGCAGTTGTTGATGGCGGAGTTTGCCAGCGTGAGGCCGATGCAGATGATGACCGGGCCGGTCACGATGGGCGGGAAGTAGCGCATGACCTTGTGCGCGCCGAAGGATTTAAACAGCGCGGCGAGCACCACGTACATGAGACCGGCGCAGACGACGCCCACGCCCGCGTAGGGAATCCATTCCGTTCCGGACTCCGCTCCGAACAGCGCGTGAACCGCGGTGTAGCCGCCGATGAACGCGAAGGAGGAGCCGAGGAACGCGGGAACCTTGCCCTTGGCGAGGAAGTGGAACAGAAGCGTTCCAAGGCCGGCGAAGAGCAGCGTGGAGGAAACGGAAAGACCGGTCAGCGCGGGCACGAGCACCGTTGCGCCGAACATGGCGAACATGTGCTGGAAGCCCAGCAGCAGCATTTTGGGTTTTCCAAGCGTGCGCGCATCTCTGATTCCATCCTGAGTCATACGTGTTACCCCCTCAAATGTAATCAACCTTTATGCTTCAAACAGCCGAACGCTGTTTTCGCCATCGTACTCCGTCACATTCACGCCGATACGCTCTGAAAGCGACGTGGGCACGTTCTTGCCCACGAAATCGGCGCGGATGGGGAGCTCCCTGTGTCCCCTGTCCACCAGCACCGCCAGCTGCACCTTGCCGGGACGGCCCGCGTCCATCAGCGCGTCCATCGCGGCGCGCGCCGTGCGGCCGGTAAACAGCACGTCGTCCACAATCACAACCGTTTTGCCCACGATGGAGAACGGCAGCTTTGTGCCGTTGACCTCCGGCTGCTCGGTGCGGTGCGTCAGATCGTCGCGGTAAAAGGTGATGTCCAGCTCCCCGATCGGAACCTCCGTGCCCTCTACCCGGCAGATTACGTCCCGAAGCTGGGCGGCCAGCGGTACGCCGCGGCGGCGAATTCCGACCAGAACCACGTTCTCAACGCCGTTGTTGCGCTCGATAATCTCGTGCGCGATTCGCGTGAGCGCGCGCTGAATGGCGCGTTCATCCATAAGCAGAGCTTTTTCCTTCATTCTGACGCCTCCACGACAAGAAAAACGCCCTCACCGGCATGGTGAGGACGTGTACATGCATACCCTATGCTTGCCCGCCGCCTTGCCGATCTCACAGGATCCGCTTAAAGGAATCGGATTCAACGGTCGGAATGATACCATAATCCGGACAGGCGGTAAACGTTCAAACGGTAAACTTCTTCCTGCACTTTTGGTTAACCGTCACGCGTACACCCGGCACGTCGACCCGGCGGACACGTTGTTGTAAATCCACTTCGCGTCCTCCACGGCAAGCCGGACACAGCCGTGCGAGCCGCGCGTGCCTAGCGCGTAAACCGAGCCCTTGCGGAGCGTGCTTTCATCCTTCTGCGAATACAGAACCGAGTGAAACAGGATGCCGCCGACGATGCGCGAGGCATACTGTGCCCAGCAGTCGAATTTCTTGAAGTAATACCAGCGTCCGCACGGCCCGCCCATCTTGTAGCTGCCCAGCGGCGTCGGCGTATCGACCGCGCCGGTGGTGCACGTCATGGTCTTTACCAGCTTTGAATACGCGCCGTAGTACCACTCGTACACATACACCCTCTGGCGGCTCACGCTGATTTCCACGCGATACTTGTGCGACGGGCGCTGCGCGGCCTTGCAATCCTCCGAGAACAGCAGAAGCTGCGTTTCCTCGTCGGCGACGCCGGTTTCCTTCAGGTTGTTTTCCCGCTGGAAATAACAAACCGCCGCCTTCGTGTTCTCGCCGTACTGGCCATCGACGCCGCCCGGCAGGTAGCTTTTGCCCACCAGCCGCGTCTGAAGCCTGCGAATGTCGCTGCTGTCCGCGCCGCGCTTCAAATCGCCCACATAGGCGGGCAGCTCGCTACGAAGGAACTCCAGCACGCGCTCCGCCGAAATCTCCTCGCTCGTTTCCTCCGTCTCGTCGGTAATCGTCAGAAACATAAGCTCTGCCTGCTGTGCCGTGATCGCGCTTCCCTCTGCGGGAACCAGCGCGTTCAGCGCCTGAAGCGCTGCCGCTTCCACCGAAGCCAGCCTTTCGCGAAGCGCCGCCTGACGCTTCGCCTTCGCGCGCGCCTCGACCGCCTGAACATACGCCCGCGCGAGCGCCACGCCGCTTTCCGTCTTTGCGCCGTACACGCCGTCCGCGCTGCCATTCATGAAGCCCAGCCGAATCAGAAGCGCCTGCAGCTCCTTCACGTCGTCGCCCTTTGCGCCGATTTCCAGCTTTTGGAGGTCAGAAAAGGAAGCCTGCGTCTCCGTCCGGCTTCCTTCCTCTTCCGTAGCATTCGCCGTTTCCGTCTCCTCGATCAACCCTTCCCCCTCGGCATACGCCGCCGGGAACAGAAGGCTGCCGAGCGTCCGGCGCTGGGTATCCTCAACGGCCACGTATCCGCAGCCGGTCAGAAGCAGCGCCAGAAGCAGCGCCAGAAGCAGGATCAGCGCAATGAGTCTTTTTTTCATATCCGCGTCACTCCTGTCTTTTTGATTCACGCTGTTTAGACCGGCGCGGGGCGCGCATGGTTGCAAAAACGCATGCGGTAATTTATGTATATATCACTGTGCGTAGCCGCCGAAAACGAGCCAGTTCTGAAGCAGCTTCGCCCACTGCCTGACTGACGGGTTTCCTTCCGCCAGACCCAGACCATGGTCGCCCTGCGGGAACACGTGAAGCTCGAACGGCACGCGATGGTCGGACAGCGCCTTCGCAAGCGCCAGACTGTTTTCCACCGGCACCGCGCTGTCCGCGGCCGTGTGCCAGATGAACGCCGTAGGCGTGTCGTTCGTCACGTTCAGCTCGGCGGAGAAATAGCGCAGCTCGCTGTCCTTGTCCTTCTCGTCGCCCAGCAGACTTTGAACGGAGCCCTTGTGCGTGTAGGAAATCATGCTGACCACGGCATAGCAGGGAACGAATGCGTCCGGGCGCGAGGAAATTCGCTCAATGGGATCGTCGCTGTCCGGGTTTCCCATATCGTAATGCGTCGCGGCGTTGCAGCACAGGCTGCCGCCCGCGGAGAAGCCCAGTACGGCCACCTTCTCATAGCCCAGCGAACGAACCAGACGCACCGCGCGGTTCGCGTCCGCCAGCGGCGCCAGCTTGTGGCACGGGCACACGCGATAGTCCAGCACATAGGCGCTGATACCCGCCTCGTTGAGCATGCGCGCAATCGGCGCGCCCTCATGGTCGGCTTTAAAGCAATACCCGCCGCCGGGAATCACGATCACCGCGCCCTTCGAGCCGGGGACGGGAAAGGGTGTCAGGCTCGGCTGCGCCTGTTCGGGCGAAAGCTCGCTGTACGGCGCGGTTTCCTTCCACAGATAGATCACTTCGGACATAATAAAACACCTTCCAACACATTTTATAGATAGCGATTCATATCGCACAGTCGGTTAAACACCAGATCGGGCTTCGTCTCGCTCGCCCGGCGCATTTCCTCGGTCGTCTCGCCGCTCATCACTAAAATGGACAGCATGCCGTTGCGCAGACCCGTTTCAATGTCCGTATACAGGCGGTCACCCACCATGGCCATTTCGCTCGCCTTTCGGCCGGTGCGCGCCAGCGCCGCGCGGACGATGCCCTCGTGCGGCTTTCCGACGATCAGCTCCGGACGGCGGAACGCGGACGCCTCGATGAACGCCATAATCGCGCCGATGTCCGGCGCGAAGCCGGTTTCGGTCGGGCAGTTGAAATCGGGATGCGTCGCGATATACGGAAGCCCCGCGCGCACGAAATCGCACACGGCGGTCATCTTGCGGTAATCCAGCGTGGTATCATAGCCAATGACCACGATTTCGGGATTCTCGTTGTCGACGACGACGCCCGCTTCCTGCATTTCCTCCACAAGGAACTCATTTCCCAGCACGAACGCGCGCTTGCCGGGATACTTCTCCCGCACGATCGCCGCGGTCGCCTCGCCGGAGGTGAGAATCTTGCTTCGGTCGACCTCCAGCCCCATTTTCTTGAGCTTTTCCACGTAGAACCGCGCGTTATGGCTGGAATTGTTGGTCAGAAACAGGAAATCGCGGCCGGTTTCCAGCACCCGCTCGATAAAGGAAAGCGAGCCGTCGATCAGCTTGCCGCCCAGATAGAACGTGCCGTCCATGTCCAGCAGAAAGCACTTTACATTGCTCAGTCGTTCCATCACGCCTTCTCCCCTTCATCGTCGGCAAATTCCACAAAGCCCTCGCCCATCCGCGCAATCTCCGCCAGACTCTTCACGTTGTATCCCGCTTCCTTCAGGCGCTGCATGCCGGGCTGGAAGTTTTTAGAAATCACCGCGCCGATGCCCACGACCCTGCCGCCCGCGCGCTCAATCAGCTTGGACGCGCCCATGGCCGCCTCGCCGTTGGCCAGAAAATCGTCGATCAGCAGCACGCGCTCGCCGGGCTGAATAAACTCCGTCTTCAGCGTCAGCTGATAGGACGTGCGCTTCGTGAACGAGAAAACCTCCGTCTGCAAAATGCCGTCCGACAGGATGACCGACGTCGCCTTTTTGAGAATGATCATCGGAACGCCCATGCGAAGCGCCGTCATGGCTGCCGGAGCAATGCCGCTGGACTCGATGGTAACGACCTTCGTCACGCCCTCCGCTTCAAACAGACGCTTAAATTCCGCGCCGATTTCGTCCATCAGAGCGCAGTCCACCTGATTGTTCAGAAACATGTCCACCAGCAGCACTTGGCTGTTGAGCGCGCGTCCGCTGCTGCGAATTCTTTGCTTCAGTGCTTCCATGTCCGTTTTCCCTTTCTATCCTGTATTGCTTCGCCGGCTTATTCCGCCTGCGGCATGGCCTTGAGCGCTTTTACAAACTCGGCGGGATTCGCCGCCTTGAAGAACGCGGAGCCGGCCACCAGCATCTGCGCGCCCGCTTCCGTCACAAGATGCGCGGTTTCCAGATTCACGCCGCCGTCCACCTCAATCACCGGGTTTACGCCCGCTTCCTTGCACATTTCGCGCACCCTGCGCACCTTGTCCACGGTAAACGGAAGCAGCTTCTGCCCGCCCTTACCGGGCTCGACCGTCATAATCAGAATCAGGTCGACCTCGCCAAGCACATCCGCGATCGCGTCCACCGACGTAAACGGCTTCACCGACACGCCCGCAAGACACTCCGCCTCGCGAATCGCGCGCAGCGTGTCCTTCAGTTCAAAGTTCGCCGCCTCCTGATGCACGGTGATATACTTCGCGCCCGCCTCGGCGAACTCGCGCACATGCTTGATCGGATTTGCGATCATCAGGTGCACGTCCATGGGAATGGGCTTTTTCGAAACCATTTTCAAAATGCCCTGACCGAAGGTGATGCCCGGCACAAACGTTCCGTCCATCACGTCGTAGTGCAGCACGTCCGCGCCGGACGCGACGACCTTGTCGATTTCCGAATCCAGATGCATGTAATCCGCCGCGAGCATCGAAGGAGCCACCTTAATCATATCGGCTTTTCCACCTTTCCTTCATTTCGTTCAGCAGTTCCCGGTATCGTTCGTATCGTTCGGGGGCGATTTCCCCCGCATGGAGCGCGCGCAGCACGGCGCAGTCCGGCTCGGTCACATGGTAGCACGGTACAAATCGGCACTGCCCCGCGTAGGGACGAAACTCGGCGTACTGCTCCTCCAGCAGTCGCGGTTCGATCAGCTCCGTTTCCAGAAGACTGAAGCCCGGCGTATCCAGCACCCTTCCGCCGCCCTCCACCGGGATCAGCTCGCAGCGGCGCGTCGTGTGCTTTCCGCGCTCGATCCTGCGCGAAACGCCGCCCGTTTCCAGCTCAAAGCCGTACAGCGCGTTGATCAGGCTGGACTTGCCCGCGCCGGACTGACCGGTAAACGCGTGCGTCTTCCCGCGAAGATGGCTTTTCAGCGCCTCTACGCCCTCGCCCGTCCGCACGCATGTGCGCACCTCAAAAACACCCGCGCCTGCGTACTGCCGCAGAAGCGATTCGGCGGCCTCGCCGTCCAGATCGGTCTTTGTCACGCACACGCACGCGGCCACACCGGCCTTCTGCGCGGCGATCAGCATGCGGTCGATCAGAAGCGGATCTGCCTTTGGCGACGCAGCGGCGGCCACGATCACAATTTCGTCGATGTTTGCCACCGCCGGGCGCACGAAGGCGTTTCTTCTCGGCCGGATGGCCGTCAGCCAGCCGTCCTCGCCATCCTCGCCGGGCGCGAACTCCACCTCGTCGCCCACCAGCGGCGTCAGCCGCTCCCTGCGGATTTTTCCCTGCGCACGAAGGGTATACGACCGTCCCTCATCGTCCAGCACCGTATAGAATCCGCCGATTCCGCGCAGGATCGTTCCCCTGTTCATCATTTGAACTCCACGTCTTCGCTCTGATGCAGCTCCCCGTCAAAATAGACGGAAACGACATGCACGCCCTCTTCCTCGCTCTTCATTTCAAGATCCATGTGCTCGTCCGCGTTCACCGTGTCGTTGAATACCTCCTCCGTCTTGCCCGACGGCGTCGTCATCTCCACGCGCACGTTCATCTTCAGCGGCACAAACACCGTGTACTTCGCGTAATACACCGTGGGATTGGGCAGGGAAACGGTGATGTTCACCTTGCTTCCCCGCACGAGCGGCGTGCCCGCCTGCGGATATTGCGCGATTACGGTATCCGACGGATCGTCCATTGAGTAGCCGTTCGTTACGTCGCCCAGCTTCAGACCCACGCTGTTCAGCTGCATTTCCGCGTCGCTGCTCAGCTTTCCGATCAACTGCGGCGTGGAAATCTCCACGCTGTTGATTTTCAGCGTGATAATCTGCCCCGGCTGCGCCGTGCCGTCGTTCGGCTCCTGCGAAATAATCGTGTCCACCGGCTTATCGGAAACGACGACGTATTCCTCATTCAGCCGATCGAAGCCGCTCAGCGACAGCGTGCTGCGCGCGTCGGCCAGCGTCATGCCCTCGGTGTTCGGCAGTGCGACCGGCACGGAGCCTAAACTCACGTACATATCCACCTTATCGCTTCGCCGCCCGCGCGTGCCCGTCTCCGGCTCCTGCATCACAACGTCCCCGGCCGCCACGTTGTCGTCGTAAATCTCAATCACGTTGGGCTCCAGCTCGTAGTTGCGCAGAATCTGCTCCGCCATTTCCTGCGTGTAGCCGGTCACGTTCGGAATGTCCACGCCGTACAGAATGTCCGAAATCTTCACCACGCCGATGGATACAATCGCAAGCACCGTCAGGCAGGCAAGCATTGCCAGCAGCAGGTTTAATCCCTTCGAATGCAGATACTGTCTGAACGCACCCGGCGTGGAATCGCCGTTGTAGCCCTCGTCCAGACCGGCAATGAAGCCGCCGCCCGGCATGCGCAGCGCGCGCTTCAGATCGTGCGCCATCTCCGCCGCCGTCTGGTAGCGATCCTCCGGCTTCTTTTCAAGCGCCTTCTGAACCACCTCGTCCAACCCGCGGGAAATATCCCTGTGATACGAGCGCATGCTGCGCGGCTTTTCCTTCACCTGCTTGAGCGCCACGGCAACCGCCGTTTCCCCGTCGAAGGGCACGGTTCCGGTCAGCATTTCATAGAGCACCACGCCCAGCGAATACAAATCGCTCTGCGCGTCCGCGTGCTCGCCGCTGGCCTGCTCGGGCGAGACATAGTGTACGGAGCCGAGCGCCGTCTTCGTGTCCGTAATCGTGCCCGTCGCCGCGTTCACCAGCCGCGCGATGCCGAAATCCGCCACCTTCACGACGCCCTTTTGATTGACGAGGATGTTCTGGGGCTTAATATCCCTGTGAATAATGTTGTTTTTATGGGCATGGTCGAGCGCCGCCAGAATCTTCAGCGCGTAGCGCACCGCCTTCGTCGGCGTGAGCCGCCCTTCCCTGCGGATGATGTCCTTGAGCGTGGAGCCGTCAACGTACTCCATGACGATATAGCGCATATCGCCGTCAATGCCCACGCCGTACATCTTCACGATGTTCTCATGCGACATCTTCGAGGCGGCAATCGCCTCGTGGTCGAACCGGCGCACAAATTCCCTGTCCGCCTCAAATTCGGGACGCAGAACCTTCAGCGCCACCTCGCACTTTTTGATTTCATCCCACGCGCGGTATACCACGGCCATGCCGCCGGTTCCGATAATGCCCAGAATGCGATACCGGCCGGAGACGACTTTATTCATGGGCATCCCCCTCTCCGGCAATCAGCATCACCGTAACATTGTCCGCGCCGCCGCGCTGAAGCGCCGCGTTGATCAGCGCGCCCACCTGCTCATTTCGCGGGTTGGGCGCGTTCAGCGTCAGCTCCAGCTCCGCGTCGGACACGTAGCGCGTAAGCCCGTCCGTGCACAGAAGCCACACGTCGTCCGCCTGCACATCAAAGCGCGCAATGTCCGCCTCCACGCGCGGCCACGGGCCGATGGAGCGCGTAATCACATTGCGCTGCGGATGGTTGAGCGCCATTTCCGGCGTAATCACGCCGCTTCTGACCAGCTCCTCCACATAGGAATGGTCGTTGGACAGCCGCTCGATTTTTCCGTTTCGCAGGCGATAGGCGCGGCTGTCGCCCACATGACCCAGCAGCACGTCGTTTTCGCCGAACCACAGACCGGTCATCGTCGTACCCATGCCGCGCTTGGCGCTGTCGCGCTCGGACTCCAGATATACGTCCCGGTTGGCCTTATTGAACGCGTAGCGCAGTCTTTCGGGCGACGGAGTCTTTTCCTGCTGAAGGATCTCGGAAAAAATGCGCACAGCCATACGGCTGGCGATTTCCCCAGCGCGATGCCCGCCCATGCCATCGGCGACGGCCATATATTTCTGGCCGTCCACGGGCATGTAGTAGGAATCCTCGTTCAGCGTTCGCACACATCCGATGTTGGTCGCGCAGTATACCTTCATAGTCATCCTCCGTATGGTTCCTGTGAAAGACGGGAACGGCGCAGCTGCCCGCACGCGCCCTGAATATCGTCTCCCATTTCGCGGCGGCGCGTGACCGAAATATGCCTGTCCTCCAGCCGCCTCTGGAACGCCGAAATCATTTCCTCGGTCGGCCCCAGCAGGTTCCGCTCCTTCACATCGTTGAGCGGAATCAGGTTCACGTGGCATTGCATGCCGCGCAGCCTTGCCGCCAGCTCGTCCGCGCACGCGGGGTCGGCGTTCACGCCGCGCACCAGCGCGTATTCGAAAATCACGCGCCGCCCCGTCTTCTGAATGTACAGCCGGCAGGCAGCCAGAAGCTCGTCCATCGAATAGGCGTTGGCCACCGGCATCAGCTTCTTTCGCACCTCGTCGTTGGGCGCATGCAGCGAAACCGACAGCGTGACCGGCAGCCCCTCGTCCGCGAAGCGCTTCATGTTCGGCACCAGCCCGCAGGTGGACAGGGATACGTTCCGCAGCGAAAGCCCCAGCCCGCGCGGGTCGTTTAAAAGCCGCAGGAACTTGACCACGTTGTCGTAGTTGTCCATCGGCTCGCCGCTGCCCATCAGAACGATGTTATGTACGCGCGACCCCTCCGGCTCGATGCGCCGGTTCACGGCGATCACCTGCCCGAGCATCTCGCCCGGCGTGAGCGAGCGCACGCAGCCGTCCAGCGTGGACGCGCAGAACGCGC
Source organism: bacterium (assembly GCA_963618055.1). Lineage (GTDB taxonomy): Bacteria > Bacillota > Clostridia > Christensenellales > Aristaeellaceae > SFHK01. Next base: position 10,294 of record CAVERI010000015.1, read on the forward strand.
AGCCCATCCGGCAGCCCACCTGCGTAGACAGGCACAGCGTGTCGCCGTAATGATAGCGCATGCGCACGCCCTCGATCAGGTTGCCGTCCGGCAGCTCGTACAGATACTTCTCCGTGCCGTCCAGCTTGGAGGTGATGCTTTCGTGAATGGTCACGGGGTTGGCCATGCAGGTTTCCCGAAGCCGCTCGCGCAGCGCCTTTGAGAGATTCGTCATCTCGTCAAAGTCCGCGCCGCGCTTCAGCCACTCGAAAACCTGCTTCGCCCGGAATTTTCCCTCGCCCATCGCCGTAATCAGGCTTTCCAGCTCCTCATAGCTCAGGCTCAGCAGTTCGTTTTTCTCACTCATCACAGACTCACGCGCCTCATGCGCGCAATGAAAAATCCTTCCACGCCGTCCCGGCAGGGCAAAAGCGCCAGCATGCCGTTATGGAAGCGCAGCTTCAGCTTGTCCGGAACCCACGCGTCGCCCTCGTCCATCTTGAACTCCGGATGGTTCAGCAGGAATTCCTCCACCTGCTTCTCGTTTTCCTCCGGCAGGATCGAGCAGGTGGAATACACCAGCAGACCGCCCACCTTCACATAGAACGAGCAGGCGTCCAGAATCTTCTTCTGCTCCACCTTCAGCGACTCGATGCTTTCGTCGGTCACGCGATATTTCAGATCGGGCTTGTCCGTCATTACGCCCAGCCCCGAGCAGGGCGCGTCGACGAGCACCGCGTCCATCTGGCACTCCAAGTCCTCCCGGCGCACGGATGCGTCGCGCTCGGCGGGACGAAGGTTATCCAGATGCAGCCGTTTGCCCGCGGCCTTGATCAGCTGCACGCGATGCTCGTGCAGATCCCACGCGTGCACGCGGCCGGTGCCGCGCATCATCTCGCACATCAGCGCAGCCTTGCCGCCAGGCGCCGCGCATGCGTCCAGCACCGTCATGCCCGGGCGCGGCTCCACGGCGCGCGCCGCCAGCATCGAGCTTTCGCCCTGCACGGAGAACTCGCCGGAATAATAATCCGGGTCGTTCGCCAGATTGCCCGCCTGCTCCACCAGATACGCGCCGGGCACGGTGCCTTTGCGCCAGTGCCAGCCGCGGCGGGTCATAAACGCCTCAAACGCCGCGTCGTCCATGCGCATCATGTTCGCGCGCACGGTTTCCAGCCTTTCCGCGGGACGGAAGGACACGATCTCCGCCGCGGTTTCAAAGCCGTAGGCGTCGATCAGCCGCTGAACGATCTTCTCCGGCACCGAATATTTGACGGACAGATACGCGATCGGTTCCGTCTCGGTATCCGGGTAATGGATTTCATCGGCCTCGATGGCGCGCAGAAGCGAGCGGAGCACGCCGTTCACAAAGCCCGCCGCCTCCTCGCGGCCAAACGCGCGCGTCTGCTTCACGGCCTCGTCCACGGCGGCATGCGCCGGAATGCGATCCATAAACAGAATCTGCGCGCAGGCGATGTGCAGAATGTCCTCCACCACCGGCTCGGGCTTCGTCTTCATGAAGTCCTTCAGCACATACTGAATGTTCAGCCGGTTTTCAACCGCCGCGTAGAAGATGGATGTAGCCAGCCTTCTGTCCTCGCCGGACAGCTTCGCTTCGCGCAGACGCTTATCCAGCGCCAGCGCGGCATACGCGTCCACGCGGTTCACATCGGCCAGCGCGTTCAGCGCCACGCGGCGCGCGTCCAGCACGGACGCGGGACGCTTCTGGGGTTCCTGCTCGACCGGGCGTTCAGAAGCCACGCCGTTTGCCTCTGCCGGTCTTTCCACGAAAGGGCGCTTCACGTCGCTCTGCGGACGGAAGGGCTTGTCGCCGTTGATGCGCTCGCCATACGGACGGCGCTCGCCGAAGGGCTTGCGCTCACCGTAAGGCTTCTTTTCGCCATACGGCTTATCGCCAAAGGGCTTTTTCTCGCCATAAGGCTTCTTTTCGCCGTAAGGCTTATTGCCGAAGCTCTTCTTCTCGCCGTAGGGCTTGCGCTCGCCGTAGGGCTTCTTTTCGCCGTAAGGCTTGTCGCCGAAGCTCTTCTTCTCGCCGTAGGGCTTGTCGCCGAAGCTCTTCTTCTCGCCGAAGGGCTTGCGCTCGCCGTAAGGCTTCTTTTCACCATAAGGCTTATCGCCGAAGCTCTTTTTTTCGCCGTAGGGCTTGTGCTCGCCGTAGGGCTTCTTTTCGCCATACGGCTTATCGCCGAAGCTCTTCTTCTCGCTGTAAGGCTTGTGCTCGCCATACGGCTTATCGCCGAAGCTCTTTTTCTCGCCATACGGTTTCTCGCCAAACGACTTTTTCTCGCCGAAGCCCTTTTTCTCGCCGTAGGGCTTTTTATCGCCGAACGCCTTCGCGCCGTAGGGCTTCTTTTCGCCATAGGGCTTCCGGTCGCCGCGTTTCTTTTCGTCAAAGCGCTTTCCGCTGTTCTTCTTATCCATTATTCCTCACCAAACCTCGTTCCAATTTCGATTTTTCTGCCGGAGAGATAGGTTTTCGCGCTCATTCGCTTGGCGTTGGGTGCCTGCATCTCAAGGATTTCCAGCGCCGTGCCGCTTCCGCAGGCCACGAACAGACCCTCCTTCGCGCTCGCGCGAATCACCGTGCCGGGCTTTTGGTCGGTTTCCGCGTCGGCCAACTTCGCCAGCCAGATTTTGAGCGTGCCGCCGTCCACGGCCGTATACGCGCCGGGCCACGGATTCACGCCGCGCACAAGATTCGCAATCGTCCGCGCGTCCCGCGTCCAGTCGATTTTGCCAAGCTCCTTCGTCAGAAGCGGCTCATAGCTCATTTCGGCCTCGTTCTGCTTCACGGGCGTGATTTCGCCCGCGGCATAGCGGCGAATGGTTTCGACCAGCAGCTCCGCGCCGACCCGCGCCAGACGCTCGGTCAGCTCGCCCGCCGTCTCGTTTTCGCCGATTTCAACTTCCTTTTTTAAGAGCATGTCGCCCGTGTCAAGCCCCGCGTCGGTCAGCATTGTGGTAACGCCGGTCACCCTTTCGCCCTGAATCAGGCACCAGTTGATTGGCGCCGCACCGCGGTGGCGGGGAAGCAGCGACGCGTGCACGTTGATCGTGCCCATGCGCGGCACCTCCAGCAGCTTTTTGCTGAGAATCTGCCCGAACGCCGCCGTGACCACAAGGTCGGGCTTCAGCGCGCGCATCGCGTCCAGACCCTCCTGCCTGCGCACGCGCTCGAACTGGAGCACGTTCAGGCCGTTTTCCAGCGCCTCGCGCTTGACCGGCGGCATTTCCAGCTTATGGCCGCGCCCGACGGGACGATCCGGCTGCGTGAACACGCCGACGATTTCCACCTCATCCATGCCCTCCAGCGCCCGCAGGGACGGCACAGCGAAGTCGGGCGTGCCCATGAACACCACGCGCATGGTTACACGTCCTCCCTGTCGGTCACGTCCTCGATCATCTTGTCGGTATACAGGATGCCGTCCAGATGGTCGATTTCGTGGCACAGCGCCATTGCCAGAAAGCCGGTTCCCACGACTTCGATCATCTGCCCCTTTTTGTTCAGCGCGTGCACGACCACGCGCTCCGGGCGCTCCACCGTGCACCGGCGGCCGGGAATGCTCAGGCAGCCCTCGGGGTTGACCATGCTGCCCTCAGTCTCGACGATCTCCGGGTTGATCAGCTGCAAAAGCTCGCGCCCGCGCTTTTCGCCCACATCGATCACGACCATCCGGCGCAGAACGCCCACCTGCGGCGCGGCCAGACCCGCGCCGTCGTTGGCGTACATGGTCTCGGCCATGTCGTCCAGCAGCTGCTTGGTGCGCTTGTCGATTTCCTGCACCGGACGGCTGATCTTGCGGAGCGTTTCGTCGCCCTCTTTCAGAATTCTGCGAATTGCCATATTCTCTCCTCCAACGGTGGTGCCTTAAATCATATTTGCCGGATTGACTTCCATTTCAATCCGCGCGCCCGGCGCACCGGTCTCCGCCAGCTTTTCCATCTCGGCGGTAACGCGCTCCACTTCGCCGCGCGCGTACATCTTTACGTATACCTGCCAGCGCGTTTCCCCGCGCAGCTTTTTAATCGGCGCCTCGGCGGCATGAATCAGAAGCACGCCCTCCATAAGCCCCTCATCCGTGAGCGCTTCTGTCAGCTTCTGCTCCAGCGCCATCGCCGTGAGCGCCGGTATGCGCTCGTCCTTCGACAGCACCACCAGCCGCGCCAGCACCGTGTACGGCGGATACAGCGCGCGCCTGCGATAGCCCGCCTCGGTATGGTAAAACGCGCGATAGTCCTGCTTTACCGCGCAGCGAATGGCGTAATGATCCGGCGTGTAGGTCTGAATGACCACCCGTCCGGGGCTGTCCGCGCGCCCGGCGCGCCCCGCCACCTGCGTGATCAGCTGAAACGTCCGCTCGGCGCTTCGGTAATCCGGCAGGTTCAGCGTCGTGTCCGCCGCGACCACGCCCACCAGCGTCACGTTCGGGAAATCCAGCCCCTTGGCGATCATCTGCGTGCCCACCATTACGCGGGTTTCGCCCTTGCGGAACGCCTCCAGAATCTTCAGGTGCCCGTCCTTCCCCTGCGTGGTGTCCACGTCCATCCGCGCCACGGGAACGCCGGGGAGCAGCTTTCGAACCTCCTCCTCCACCCGCTGCGTGCCCGCGCCGAAATACTTGATGAACGAGCTGCCGCATTCCGGGCAGGTTGTGGGCGGCTCCTTGCTCTGCCCACAGTAGTGGCAGTGCATGCGCCCATCGGACTGATGATACGTCATTGCCACGTCGCAGAACGCGCATTTTTCCACGTGCCCGCACGCCCGGCAGGATACAAAGGTGGAATGCCCGCGCCGGTTGATGAACAGCATTGCCTGCTTTCCGCTTTCCGCGCAGGCGCGAAGCTCCTTTACCAGCTCCGCCGAGAAGATGCCGTGGTTGCCCATTTCCAGCTCGCGCCGCATGTCCACCACGCGGCATTCGGGCATTTGCCGGCCGAGCACGCGCTCCGTCAGCTCCAGAAGCGTCAGCCGGTTCTGCGGCTTCACGCCCGGCATCACGCGCATATAGCTCGCAATGGACGGCGTGGCGCTGCCTAAAACGAGCACACCCCCGTTCGTCTCGCACCGATGCCACGCGATTTCGCGCGCGTCGTAGCGCGGGCGCTTCTCGCTCTGATACGCGCCCTCGTGCTCCTCGTCCACGATCACCGCGCCCAGCCTCTCCACCGGCGCGAACACCGCCGACCGCGCGCCGATCACCACGCGCGCCTCGCCGCGCCGGATGCGCTCCCATTCGTCGAAGCGCTCCCCGGCCGACAGACGGGAATGAATCACTGCCGCGTCCGCGCCGAAGCGGGCATGAAACCAGCCGACCATCTGCGGCGTGAGCGCGATTTCGGGAACCAGCACAATCGCGCCCTTCCCGTCCGCCAGCACCGCGCGAATCAGGTGGATGTACACCTCCGTCTTTCCGCTGCCGGTCACGCCGTGCAGCAGAAAGCGCCCTCCGCCGGAGTGCAGCGCTGAAATCATCTCGTCCGCCGCGCGCTGCTGACCCGGCATCAGCGCCGGATCCTCGTGGGAACGCCCGCCGTCGTCCACGCGCGGCGCGCGGCGCTCGCGCGCTTCACTGAGCGTAAGCACGCCTTTTTTCGCCATTGCCTGAATGGCCGCCGCCGCGCCGGGCACCATCTGCGCCAGATACGCCGTAGGCTTCGCCCCGCTCGCCAGATGCGGCAGAAGCTCAAGCTGCTTCGGCGCGCGGGCGCAGGCCTTCGCCGCCTCATCCACCGGCATCGAAAGCGCCGCCACGCGCACGTTCTTCTCCTTCACGCGCGCGCCGCGCATTTCGGATGGAATCATCAGCCGCAGCGCGTCGACAAACAGGCAGTTATAGCGCTTTTTCATCCATTCGGCCAGCTCGATCAGCTCGGGCAGGATTGCGCCCGCGGCCGCCACGCCCTTCAGCGGGCGAATGCGGCTTTCGTCCATGCCCGGCTCGTCCTTTATGGAAACGGCGAAGCCCTCCAGCGTCCTTGGCCCGAACGGCGCGGACACCATGTCGCCGACGGAAACCGGCATGCCCTCCGGAACGCGATAGGTAAACCGCCTGTCCACCGCGTCGGCGGCCAGATCGACTACGACCTCTGCGAACGGCATACGCGCACCCTTTGCACATGGTCAAGGATTACCCCGGCCACGTCGCGCTTGGTCATGACGGGATATTCCGTTTCCCTGTCCTCGGACAGGATAGTTACGATGTTCGTGTCACCCGCGAAGCCCGCGCCGGGACGCGTCACGTCGTTCACCACGATCAGGTCGGCGTTCTTGCGCGTGCGCTTGCCGCGCGCGTTTTCCAGCGCGTTCTCGGTTTCGGCGGCGAACGCCACCAGAATTTGCCCTGCGCGCTTGCTTTCGCCCAGCGTCTTCGCGATGTCCGGCGTAGGCACAAGGCGCACGGCCATATCCGCGCCGGTCTTCTTGATCTTCTGCGAAGCAACGCTCTCCGGCGTGAAGTCGGCGGGCGCGGCGGCCTGAATCACGACGTCGGCCGTCTTGGCGTTCTCCGTCACCGCCTTGAACATATCCTGTGTGGACACGACAGGCACAAGCCGCACCCCGGCGGGCGCGGGAAGCGCCACAGGGCCGGAAACCAGCACAACCTTCGCCCCGCGCCGCTCGGCCGCCTCGGCAATAGCGTAGCCCATCCGGCCCGTCGAACGGTTCGAAAGGAAGCGCACGGGATCGATCATTTCGCGCGTCGGCCCGGCGGTGACCAGCACCGTCAAGCCCTCAAAATCACGCTTCGGATTCAATACGTCCTCGGCGCGCGCGGCGATTTCGCCGGGTTCGGCCATCCGGCCCACGTCCGCGTCTCCGCAGGCGAGGCTGCCGGTTTCGGGCCCGGCAAGGAAGAAACCGCGCCCTTTCAGCGTTTCCACGTTCGCCTGATTGGCGGCGCTGCGCCACATCACGCAGTTCATCGCCGGGGCGAGCAGCACCGGGCACGGCATGGCCATGACGGTGGTCGTCAGAAGATCGTCGCAAATGCCCGCGGAAAGCTTCGCCAGCACGTTCGCCGTCGCGGGCGCGATTACCATTAAATCCGCCCACTTCGCCAGCGCGATATGCCCGATTTCCCACGCGCGCTCAAAGGAATCGGTGTTCACCTGATTCCCGGAAAGCGTTTCAAACGTCAGTGGCGACACGAATTTGGCGGCGTTTTCCGTCATCACCACGCGCACCTCCGCGCCGGCCTTTTTGAAAAGCCGCGTCAGCTCGCACGCCTTGTAGGCGGCGATTCCGCCGGTTACGCCCAGCACGATGCGTTTTCCTTCCAGCATTCCCTATTCCTCCATGCGACCAATTAAACCGGAAAAGCCGAAGCGAACCCGCGGACAAACGTGGATCGCTCCGGCGCCCGAACCCGCAGGTTCGTGTGAGCCCAATTCCCTTCCAAAGGCTTGCGCCTTACTCCTCCTCGATGGATTCGGGGCGCGTGTAGGTAATCAGCCCGCGGTTGATCTCCTCAATGGCAATCGACAGCGGCTTGCTTTCCTTGGTATCGTACAGCGGCTGGTCGCCCTGGATCAGCTGACGGGCGCGCTTGGCGGCCTCGACGGCGAGCGTATAGCGGCAGTCGACATGGGTAAGCAGTTCATTGATGGGCGGTTCGATCATCATAACGGGGTTCCTCCTTTTGGTCACTCGACGTTCTGCAGCTGTTCGCGCAGCTTTTCTATGGCGCTCTTGCAGGCAATCACCGCCTGCGTGATAGGAATATCCTGCGATTTGGATGAGATGGTGTTCACCTCGCGGTTCATTTCCTGAACGATGAAGTCCAGACTGCGGCCAACCGGCTCTGAAAGCGCGCACTTTTCGCGCGCCTGCCGGATGTGGCTGGAAAGGCGCACTGTTTCCTCCGCGACGGCGGCGCGGTCGGCCATCAGCGCGACCTCCTGCGCCAGCCTCGCCTCTTCAATCGGCGTGGAAAGAAGCTCGTTCACGCGCGCGCAAAGCTTTTCGCGGTACTCCTCCACCGTTTCCGGATAGCGTTTTTCGATCAGCGCGTTCTTTTCCTCGATTTCGTCCAGCTTTTCGAGCATGTCGCGCTTCATGGCCTCGCCCTCGCGGGCGCGCATGGCATTCAGACTGTCGAGCGCCTGCGCCATCGTTTCATTCAGAAGCGCGCGCAGCGCGTCCTCGTCCTCGCCCGCCTCGTCGATCACCAGCGCGTCGGGCAGCTTGGCAAACAAAGACAGACTTCGGTCGTCCTTCACGCCCGTCAGTGCTTCCACCTGATTCAGCGCTTCCTCGTAGGCCTTCACCAGACCCTCGTCCACGCGCACCATGCGCGAGTCATCGCGCCGGTTCACATAGGTCACGAATACGTCCACGTGTCCGCGCGACAGCGACGCGGCAATCTGCTTGCGCGACGCGTCCTCTAAAAACAGGAACGACCGCGGCATGCGGAAATTCAGATCCAAAAAACGATGGTTCACGCTTTTCAGTTCAATCGTCAGACTGCGGCCGTCCTTCATGCAGGTCGCGCGTCCGTATCCGGTCATGGAATGCATGGCATATGCTCCTTTGCCCCCACTGTCTATCCGAGCAATTATATCACGCTCAAACCGTTCTTGGGTTATCTTTGGATAAATTCTCACGACCGGTTTGCAAGCATTTGCAGAAATTCTGCCTCATTCACCACGCGAACGCCCAGCTGCTGCGCCTTGGCAAGCTTGCTGCCGGCGTTTTCGCCCGCGACGACAAGGCTCGTCTTGCCGGAAACGGACGAGGCCGCCTTGCCGCCCGCGTCGCGCACACGCTCCTCGGCTTCCGCGCGCGACAGCGTTTCCAGCGTGCCGGTGATGACGACCGTCATGCCCGTAAACGCGCCGCCCACTTCGCGCTTCTCCCACACGGGCGCAACGCCCCGCGCAAGCAGCCGCTCGGTTTCTGCGCGCGTGACGGGATCGGCGAAGAAGTCCACAATCGACTGCGCCACGACGTCGCCCACGTCGTCAATCTGCGTGAGCGTCTGCACGTCCGCATCCATCAGCGGCTGCATGCCGCCGAAGCGCTCCGCCAGATCGCGCGCCGTCTTGCGGCCGACGTTCGGAATGCCCAAAGCGAAGATGAACGAATCCAGCTTCACCGACTTGCTCTTTTCGATTTCGTCCAAGAGCTTCTTCGCCTTTTTATCTCCGAAGCGCTCGAGCGCGGTCAGCTGCTCGTGACTCAGCTCGTACAGATCGCTCGGCTCGTGAATGCCCAGCGCCTGACACAGCTGGCGCGCCGTCTTTTCGGAGAACGCGTCGATGTCCATCGCCTCGCGCCCGGCGAAGTGCGCCATGCGCATCACAATCTGGGCAATGCAGCCCTCGCGGTTGGGGCAGTACAGATGCGCGCCTTTTTCCACCAGCGCCGCGCCGCACACGGGACAGACCGTCGGCTTTTCAATATCGCGCTCGCCCGGCTCGTACTCGTCCACGCGCCCCATGATCTCCGGAATCACCTCGTTCGACCGTCGCAGCCACACCCGCGCGCCGACGCGCACGCGCTTTCTTAAAATGTCTCCATAATTGTTCAAGGTGGCGCGCTTCACCGTCGCCCCCGCGATTTCCACCGGGCTCACGTGCGCCAAAGGCGTGAGCTTGCCCGTGCGGCCGACCTCCCACGTCACGTCCTCCAAAAGAGAGGTGACCTCCTCTGCCTCGAACTTATACGCCACCGCCCAGCGCGGGAATTTCTCCGTCACGCCCAGCGCCTCGCGCGTGGCAAAGTCCACGATCTTTACGACCGCGCCGTCGATCATATAGTCCAGCTCGCCGCGCGTTTTTTCAATCTCGGCAATAGCCGCCAGCACGCCCGTCTCGTCCGAAGCGCGCAGCTCGCAGGTACTTACCGGGAACTGATTTTCGCGCAGGAAGTCCATCATTTCATCCTGCGTGCGGAACGAACGCCCCTCGATATAGTTTACGTCGTAAAAAAATGCGTCCAGATGCCGCGAACGCGTCACCTCGGGGTCAAGCTGGCGCAGCGCGCCCGCCGCGGCGTTGCGCGCGTTCTTGAGCGGCTCGGCTGCGGTGCGGTTGTATTTTTCCAGCGTCGAAAGCTTCATATAGCATTCGCCGTGCACCTCCATCAAGCCCCGATAGGGCACGGCCAGCGGAATGGAGCGAATCGTCAGCGCCTGCGGCAGGATGGATTCGCCGGTCACGCCGTTTCCGCGCGTGGCGGCCTCCACCAGCTTTCCTTCCTTATAGGTTAGGCACAGCGTGAGCCCGTCGAACTTATGCTCCACCACATAGGAAAGCGGCGGCAGGTTCGCTCCGCCCTCATTGGCCTGCGCGCGCAGCTTCTCCGCGCGGTTTACCCAGTCGGAAATCGCGCCGGTCGACTGCGCCTTGTCCATGCTCAGAAGGCGCACGATGTGCGTGTGCGGCGCGAACTCCTTCAGCGTCTCGCCGCCTACGCGCCGCGTGGGCGAATCCGGCAGAACCTCGCCGGTTTCCTTTTCCAGACGAACCAGCTCGTCGTACAGGCGGTCGTACTCCACGTCCGTCACCGTCGGATTGTCCAGCACGTAGTATTCGTAGCCAAGGCGGTTCAGGACGTCCACCAGTTCACGCATGCGATTCATCGTCGTTCTCCTTACCCGATTTTAATCATGGGCGCGTCGCCCGCGAAGGTCTTCACGCCCTTGCCCTCGCCGAAGTCCACCGTCACGCGCGCGCCGCCGGCCGTCTGCGCCACCTGCTTCACCACGCCGTTTCCGAACGCCTTATGGAACACGCGGTCGCCCGCAGCGTATCGAAGCTCCGGACGTTTGGGAAGCTCGCGCGCCGGCTGCGCGCCGAAGCCCTTCTGAACGCCCGGGATGCTGCCGATCGACGGCCGTCCGGCAATGCCCGAGCGCACCTCAGGCCGCGCCGCCTGCCCTCCCGCGCTCGCCCGCTGCCCGAACGGGCGCGGAAGCACGCGCGTTTCGCTCTTCTGGCGGTTTTCCTCCAGCACGCGCGCCGGAATCTCCGTCACAAACCGCGAAACCTCGTTGGACTGCCGCGCGTTATACAGCATGCGGTTGCGCGCGTGGCTCAGGAACAGCTTTTTCTTCGCGCGCGTTACGCCCACGTACATCAGGCGGCGCTCTTCCTCCATCTGCTCCTCGTTGAACATCGCGCGGGAGATGGGAAAGATGCCCTCCTCAAGGCCCGTCAGGAACACAACCGGAAATTCCAGACCCTTGGCGGAGTGCAGCGTCATCAGCGTGACAAGGCTGGCCTTCTCCTCCATGCGGTCGGTATCCGTGACCAGCGCCACGTTCTCAAGAAAGCCCACCATGCCCCCCTCGGGATTCATGCGGTCATACTCGATCACAGCGGACACTAACTCGTGAATGTTCTCGCGCCGGGATTCGTTTTCCGGCTCCTTGTCGTTTTCGTATTGCTTTTCAAGCCCGGTCTGCTCGATCAGGCCGGTGATAAACTCGCTGGCGGGCTTATCCAGCATGTCGCCGGTCAGCGTGATCAAAAGCTCCGTAAAGCCGCGCACGGCGGTGAGCGCACGGCTGGAAAGTCCGGCGTTTTCAGCCTCCATCAACGCGTTCAGAAGCGAAAGCCCGTTCTGCGCCGCATAGGCGGCAATCGCCTCCACTGTGGAATCGCCGATGCCGCGCCGCGGTTCGTTGATGATGCGCCGGAGCGAAATATCATCGTCCGGGTTCACCAGCACGCGCAGGTAGGCGATCACGTCCTTGACCTCCTTGCGGTCATAGAACTTCAGCCCGCCGTACACGCCATAGCGAATGCCGCGCCGCACAAGCGCCTCTTCCAGCACGCGGCTCTGCGCGTTCGTGCGGTACAGAATCGCCATATCGCCCAGCTCGCAGCCGCCGCGCGTAAGGCTTTGAATGGTATCGCACACCCACGCCGCCTCGTCCCGCTCGTCCAGCGCGTCATACAGCCTGATCTTGTCGCCCGCGTCCGCGTCCGTCCACAGCGCCTTCTCCTTGCGGCCGGTGTTGTGCGCGATCACCTGATTGGCCGCGTCCAGAATGTTGCCGGTGGAACGGTAGTTCTGCTCCAGCTTGATCACCGGACAGCCGCCGTAATCCTTTTCAAATTCCAGTATGTTTCGAAGATCCGCGCCGCGCCAGCCGTAAATCGACTGGTCGTCGTCGCCCACGACGCACACGTTCTTCTTGTCGCCCGCGAGCGTGCGGACGAGCATGTACTGCGCCATGTTCGTATCCTGATACTCGTCCACCATGATATAGGAAAACTTCCGGCGGTACACCTCCAGCACCGGCGGATGCTCGGTCAGAAGCTCCAGCGTCTTCAGAATCAGATCGTCGAAGTCCAGCGCGTTGTTTTCCTTTAATTGCCTTTCGTACTCGCAGTACGCGCGGTAATACGGCTTCGAGCGGAAGTCCGGGTTGTCCTTCAGCCATTCCTCCGGCGACAGCATATGGTTCTTCGCGTCCGAAATCACGCTTTTCACGGCGCGCGGCGGATAGCTCTTGTCGCTGATGTCCAGCTTTTTCAGAATCCGCTTGATCAGCGTCATCTGGTCGTCGTCGTCATAGATGGAGAACTCGCGCTTGTAGCCCAGCTTTTCAATATCGCGTCTCAGAATGCGCGCGCTCAGCGCGTGGAACGTCATCACCCACATGTCGTCCGCCGCTTCTCCGGCCAGACGGTTGATGCGCTCGCGCATTTCGCGCGCCGCCTTGTTGGTAAACGTGATCGCCAGAATCGCCCACGGCGGCACGCCCTTTTCTAAAAGGTACGCCGCCCGGTAGGTAAGCACGCGGGTTTTGCCGGAGCCCGCGCCCGCCAAAATCAAAAGCGGCCCCTCGGTAGTGAGCACGGCCTGCTTCTGCTCCGGATTCAGCCTGTTTAAATCAATCATTCGTATCCCCCGCGGCGTTCAGCCGGTCAAGAATCATTCGGTATCCGTCCGCGCCGTAGGTAAGCGCGCGGTTCACCCGGCCGATCGTCGCCGACGAAGCGCCTGTCTTCTGCGTAATTTCGGCATAGGTAGCCTTTTCGCTCAGCAGCTCCGCCACCTGAATGCGCTGGGAAAGATCCTCGATTTCCCGAATGGTAAACAGATCCTCCAGCAGACGATAGCACTCCTCCCGCGTTTCCAGCTTCAGAAGCGCGTCCACCAGCCGATCGGTTCGTTCGTTCATGATTCGCGATTCATACATGCAGGCAATCCCTCCCGCGCAGGCGCAGATTTCTCTATAATAGCAGTATACCATTTTTTCCCCGATTGTTCAAGCCATTTTCCGCGCAAGGCCGGATTTGCTTTGAAAGAAAAAAGTACATAGCTATCGTATACCGTCTCGGCGTCGATTTTCCCCTGATCCAGTGTATAGCTGGCCTTCTTCGCGATCTCTCCCGCGTCCGTTGTATACGGCTGTTCGATGAACCGCTTCGAATGGTTATTTTGCGCTTATATTACTGCACATTATGGTTAAATAGAACATATTATGTACACATTGTGTAAAATACTTGACAAAATGTATCGGGGGGGTAAAATACCATAAAACGTGTACGATTGAATAATTTTATCTGAATGATACGTGCCGCGCGGTTTGATGTTTTGGAAGATATCGCTGCGCAATACGGGAGGATTGATCTTGTGGAAAGGCTAAACACAATACGCTTTAGCGACAGTCAAAAGGATATAATGAGACTTGAAACCGTCTGTCCGGGAGCCGTCAATCTGATCACCTGCTCCGTGCTGTATTCTGCCGCCGGTCAGCCTAAATTCCTTGAGGCTGTTATCAAGCAGATTTACTCAAAGTGGGCAATTCTTTCCGCAAAATGGAATGGCGATTCTGCGGGATTGTCCATTGGCGAGAAGCGCACAGATATTCCTGCAGCGGTCACATTTTCATGCAAGCAGGAATTCGAGGCATGGGCACAAAATCAAGGGGAACAGACCTTTGCTTCGGGCGATTATTTGGTTTTGATTCTTCCTGTCGTTCTCGAAGCCGAGCGCATGGAGGGCTTTTTCGTAAAGGCACATCACTTAATTTGCGATGGCCGGAGCATCATGCTTCTTATCTCCGCGATTGATAGCGTATATTCAGCGCTTCTAAAAGGAGAACCCGTTCATATTGAGACGGGCAATCCCTATGAGCAATTTGCGGCGGATGAGCAGGCTTTTTTATCAGGAAAACGCGCTGAACGCGCACGCGCATATTGGGAGAGCGTCTTCATTAAATCAAAGGCCGTTTCTCTGATAGCGGAATCGAACAGCCATGATTACCGCGCGGAGCGTTTTACGTCTGTTTTGAATGCTCCGGAACGTGAAGCATTGGCAGCATATGCGCGATCGCAGAATGTGACGCTGCAAACGCTTTTAACAACGGCTGTATGCGCCGTATGTCATCGGCTTCATGGCGGGGAGAACAGCTTTGTCGGCATTCTTCTCCTGAATCGGACGACGCCGGGTGAAATGAACGCAATCGGGAATTACTTCAATACAGCTGCGCTTCCCGTGGAAATACACGCAGAAACCCGGTTTGGGGATTTGCTTAAAACCATATCCGGAGAATTGATGGTATTGCTGCGCCATCAGCGCTTTGGCTACTCGCATATTATGGAGCAATACCAGCTTTGCGGAGGAAACAACTCGAAGCTGTTTGATGTGTTGGTCAGCTGCCAAGATCAAACCGCATTTTCCAATTCCGAAGCCCGCGTATGCTGGTATCCGCCAAAGGCGCAGGTAGAAGCGCTGCAAATCACTGTTGTTGACAATGGGGAGAAGCTGGAAATACACTATGATTATCGTCCCTCATGCTTAGCGCCTTCCAGAGTCAAGGCCTTCAGCAGGCGTGTAATCTCCATGCTTCATGAGGGTATGCGGGACGGGGATGCGTTCGTCGATCAAATACCGCAAGTGCTGCCCGAGGATTTGGCGTGCATGCGCAAATGGAATGACACAGCGTTTTCGTATCCTGCCGGTGAAACGCTTTGTTCGCTCTTTGAAGCAAAGGCAAATGAAATTCCGAATCAGACGGCGCTGCGCTACGGCAATGAACGCTGGAGCTATCGCCTCCTGAACGAGCGCGCCAACCGTCTGGCACACCATCTGCAGGCGCTCGGTGTTTTGCCCGGAAGCATTGTCGCGTTGATGACCGAACGCTCCTTTGATCTCCTTCTCGGCGTGTATGCCATTCAGAAATGCGGCGCAGCCTATATGCCCATCGGAATCGATTATCCGGCGGAGCGCGTTCGTTTTATGCTGGAGGACAGCGAAGCCCGCGTCCTTTTAACGCAGAGCAAATGGAAGCTTGAGACGCCGGGTCATGTGATTCGCGTTGATATTGATCGATTGGATACGGCCGCCTATTCCTGCGAAAACCCCGGATTGGCGCGTCCCGAGTATGCCGCGTATGTCATTTATACATCCGGATCAACCGGAAAACCGAAAGGCGCTTTGATTTCTCATCGTTCCGCGATCAATCGCATCCACTGGATGAATCGCGTCTTTGGCATGCGTGCCGACGATGTTATTTTGCAGAAAACGCCGTACACCTTTGATGTATCGGTTTGGGAGCTGTTCTGGTGGGGCATGTACGGGGGCACGTTAGCCATTCTGCCGCCGGAGGAGCACAAGGATCCATCCAAAATCCTGCGGGCAGTGGAACGGTATGCGGTAACAAAGATGCATTTCGTTCCCTCCATGCTGGCGGCTTTTCTGGAGTTTGTCTCCCGCACGCCGTATGAAGCCGCCCTTCAATCGTTAAAACAGGTTTTTGCCAGCGGCGAAGCGCTGCTGCCCGCGCAGGTAGATCGCTTTTATCGCCTGCTGCCAAATGCCGAGCTTATCAATCTCTATGGGCCTACCGAGTGCACGGTGGATGTCTCCTGCTTCCGCTGTCCGAAACAGAGCCTGCCCGCCATTCCCATCGGCGCGCCGATCGATAACACGCAGCTTTACATTGTTGATAAACAAAATGCGCTGGTGCCGATTGGCGAGGCAGGAGAGCTTTGCGTTGCCGGCGATCTGGTGGGAATGGGCTACCTGAAGCGTCCGGAGCTGACGGTGGAGCGCTTCCTTTCAAATCCGTTTGGAAAGGGAAAGCTATATAAGACCGGCGACCTTGCTTCATGGAATGAAGACGGTACCGTCGCTTATCTTGGACGGATTGATTTTCAGGTGAAGCTGCATGGGCAGCGCATTGAGCTGGGCGAAATCGAGCGTTGTCTCGTTGCGATTGAGGAAATCACACAGGCTGTTGTAACTGTGCAGAAATCGTGCGGCGTCGCGGATCAACTGGTGGCTTACTATTCTGCACCTGAAGCCATCGATTCCAAGAGCATTTCCCAAATTCTGTCGGAAAAATTGCCTGAATATATGATTCCGCAAGGCTATTTGTATCTGCAAGCGCTTCCGCTGACGGCAAGCGGCAAGGTTGACAGAAAGCAGCTTCCCGCAGTGGATCTGTCGCAGAATACAAGCCAGGAAGCATATATCAAACCGGAAAGCGAAACACAAATTGCAATCTGCGAAGCGTTTGCACGCGCCTTGAATCTTTCGCCGCGGCAGATTGGCTTGAAGGACAATTTCTTTTTGCTGGGCGGAAATAGCCTGCGTGCCATCAATCTGATGACGGATTTGCATGGCTTGTATGGATTTACCATTCGGGAGATCTACGAGAATCCCACGCCTGAGGCGCTGGAAACGCTGTTTTGGGATCGCCGGCAGGGAACGGCGCAGCCTGAAAGCTATGCCGAGGATGAAATCTATCGAATGCTGTGTCTGCCGGACAGAAAAGCCGAGTGGCACGGCGCGGGCGGCGTTCTTCTGACCGGCGCAACCGGCTTTCTCGGAGGTCATTTGCTTCATGAGCTGCTTGAACGGACGGAGGCGGAGGTATATTGTCTGGTTCGCAATCCTCAAAAGCTGCGCGATCATTGGAGCTATCTGTTTGATGGGGAGCCATATCCAAATGCTCGCATTCATATCGTGCGGGGCGATCTTACGCAGGAGCATTTGGGGTTATCTGCAGGGGATTACACGCGTCTGACCAAAAGCGTATCGGCGGTTTTCCACGCCGCCGCGGACGTGCGCCACTTTGGCGTGTGGGAGCAATCCTATAAAACCAATACAGTGGGAACGCGTCATATCATTGACCTCTGTTTCGATGCGAACGCGGAGATGCATCATATCTCAACAATGAGCGTCAATGGATATGTGCTCACGCCCATGCAAGCCCTGAATGAGGAGCCATTCACGGAGAATCGACTTTTTATCGGGCAGCAATATAAAGAAAACGTCTATGTCCACAGCAAGTATCTTGCGGAAACCGCTATCTTGGATGCCATGCAATATGGATTGCAAGCCAGCATTTATCGCGTGGGAAATCTGCTTTGGCGGCGAAGGGATTTAAAATTCCAGAGGAATCGCGAAGCGCATGACTTCTTTATGCTCACGCGCGCGTTTGTGCAGCTGGATATGCTGCCGGAGAAATTTTGCGAGCTTCGTGTGAATATGACGGCGGTCGATTCGTGCGCCGAGGCGATATTGACGCTGGCACGCGCGCATATTTCCCGCGTATATCATATGCTGAATAGACATGACCTGTCCTTATATGAATATCTGTGCAGGGTCTCGCAGAAGAGGCTTCGCATTGTTTCCATGAATGAATTTGTTCACGCGCTGGAACAGCATGCTTCCGATCCGGTTATGGGCTTTCTTCTGGCGTATACCGCGATCAATGAGAACGCTTCTGCGGACACATACCCCACGGAATCCTGCGCACAAACGGTTGAAGCGCTTGCGCGGCTCGGCTTTGAATGGGAGGAACCAACGGATTCGTATATTCGTTACTGTCAGGAAACAAAACAGGAAGGAGAATGATCTATGCAGCAGCTTCGTACATTCCTGCTCGACGCACCAGCCAAGGAGGCTCCGGAACAGCTCGCCTTTCGTCAGGGTGATGAGGGTGAATACCGAATTACCTATCAAACGCTTCGCGCTCAGGCATACGCGCTCGGCGATCTCTTGCTTGAGCGCGGCTATAGCGGAAGAATCTGCATTTGGGGCGGCGACTGCTATCAATGGGTGCTTGCCCATTTGACGGTGGTCTGCGGCATTGGAACAGCCGTCGCCTTGGATAAGAATTACACGATTCAGCAGGTCGCGGAGCATATAAGCCGCTGCAAATCTTCGCTGCTTCTGTATACCAAGAGCTTTGAAGTCAAGGCACAGGAGGTGAAGGCACTTCTTCCGCAAACGGTCAGCGTTGCGTGCATTGATGAGCTGATGCTGGAATCGGCGGAAAAAAAAGGGCGATTGTACGCCCTGCGTCAAGTAAAGGACGAAGACATCGTCGCCATTTTTTTCACCTCGGGCACAACCGCGCAGGATAAGGGCGTGATGCTTTCGCAGAGCAATCTGCGAAGCGGCGCCTGCGCCTGTATGACCCTGCATACAGAGGCATATGGCGACTCGATGCTGTCGGTACTTCCGCTCCACCACAGTTATTCCTGCATCTGCGGCATCTATACACAGATTCTGTTTCGGGTTCCCGTCTGTTTTCCGGAGAGCCTGCGCAAGCTGCCGATGAGCTTTCAGATGTACAAGCCCACCAAGGTACTCGTAGTCCCGCAGATATTGGAGACGCTGATGAAGCTGCTTCGCTTTTCGAAGCAGACGCCGGAAACCTTTTTCGGCGGCAATCTCAAATGGTTTGTAACCGGCGGCGCACCCTGCAGGCGGGAATTGATCGAGGAATACAATGCACTGGGAATACAGGTTCTTGAAGGCTATGGCATTACCGAATGCGCGCCGGTGATTTCGGCAAACTGGTTTTTGATGCCGCGTATCGGCTCCGTGGGATTTCCACTGTACTCCGTTCGGGTTCAGATTATCGATGGAGAGATTTGCGTCAGCGGCGCGAATGTATTTTCCGGGTATCTGGACGATCCCGACGCTACGGCGCAGGCAAAGCAGAATGGCTGGTTTCGCACGGGAGATTTAGGCTATCTCGATGAGGATGGCTATCTGTATGTCAGCGGGCGCAAAAAGAATCTGATTATTCTGGATAACGGTGAAAACGTTAGCCCGGAGGAGCTGGAAGCTCTGATCTATGAGCAGGTCGGCGCGAGCGAATGCTTGGTTTACGAAAAAGATTGCCGAATCGTCGCTGAGCTCTATTTTGCGGAAAAAGCGCTGACGCAGGAAGAAGCGGAGCGGCTCGTTCGCGAAATGAACAGGAGCCTTCCTATGTATAAGCAAATCCGGAGGGTGATTCTGTCCGCAAACCCGCTGCCCCGCAACTCGAACGGGAAACTGCTGCGCAATCGCAAATGAAGCAATTCGAGGGAGGACTATATTCCATGCTTACGCAACTTGAGGAAATTATGACGGCGTTCTTAGGCGAATCGCACGCGCCGATCAACCCGGAAGCACAGCTTTTTTCTGATTTAGGCCTTGGATCAATGGATTTGGTGAATATGGTAGGCATGATAGAAGATACGTTCGATCTGGCAATTCCGGATGAAGAGCTGCGGAACTTCGTTTCCGTTAAGGATGTGCTTGATTATCTGGAATCTCATGTTAATAAATGATCGAAGCGTATCTGTTTCCGGAAGGCGGCGTCGAGGTTCTTCATGATTCCCCATTTGATTTTCGTGCGCGAACATGCTTTCCTTTGACTTCGCGGCGCGGAAATGGTATAATCGGGCATGCAAACGGCTTCTCTCAAATGCTCGCCGTCGCGTAAAGGAACCGTTCTTTGCTGATCCGACAGAGGGGGCGCGGCTTTGTCTGCGAGTCGGAGTATGCCGTTTGTGTGCGGAAATTCTCCACCGGCGCACAAAAAACATCCGGAGATGATGCTTCATGCTTTTGTACATTGGAACCTACACCCATTTGGGAGGGCCGGGCGCGGCCGTCGTGCGCGCCGAGCACGGGCGGCTTGAATTGCTGGACACCTGCGCCGCCATACCGAACCCCGGCTATCTGACCTTGTCGGAGGACGGCACGACGCTGTACGCCTCCTCCTTCTCCGGCGAAAAGCTGAAGGGCGCGGCGGCGAGCTACCGCGTGAAGGACGGCCGTTTGCAGCCGCTGAGCATGCAGCCGAGCGGCGGCGCGGATCCCTGCCACATCTGCCTGAGCGAGGACGAGCGGCATCTGTACGCCACGAACTACGTATCCGGCAGCGTCAGCGTGTTTCCCGTCGTCGAGGGCTATATCTTCCCCCGCGAGCAGCTGATCGCGCACAGGGGCGCGAGCATGGCCGTGCCCGACCGGCAGGAGGCGGCGCATCCGCATCAGTCCACCTTCCGCCCGGGAACCGACGAGCTGTTCGTCTGCGACCTTGGCATGGACTGCGTTTTTGTGTACCTGCGCGACGAGGAAACCGGGCATATCATCGAGAAAAGCCGCATTTCCACTCGCCCGGGCGACGGCCCCAGACATCTGGTGTTCGACGGTTCCGACCGCTTCTTCCTCGCCTGCGAGCTGTCCAACGACGTGCTGGCCTATGAGTCGGACGGCGAGGGCTGGGCTTTGAAAAGCGCCGTCTCCGCGCTGCCGGACGGCTGCACGGACGAGAGCACCGTTGCGGCCATTCGCATGAAAAACGGCAAAATCTTCGTTTCCAACCGCGGGCACGACGGCGTTACCCGCCTTTCCTACGCGAACGGCCAGCTGACGCGTGAGGCCTTCACGCCCATCAAGGGACGCTGCCCCCGCGACATTCTGCCGCTGGGAGACGATGAATATATCGCGGCGAACCAGCTTTCAGGCGGCCTTGAGTGGATAAAGGGCGGCAGGACGATCGCGTCTCTTCCCATGAACGGAGCCGTCTGCGTGATTCCCGCGCAATAAACTTCTTACTATACGACATCAGGCCGCCGGACGGCAGCACGCTCGTCCGACGGCCTGAATTTCGCTTTTCTTTAAGGCAACGCCGCGCAAATGAGGTATCGGCCGGCGAATGGATTTTTCGTCAGATGCAAATGAAAATTCCGAAGGTTTACTGGAGGTAAATCGAGGAATTTTCATGCCGCAGATGGCGGAAAAGACATCGTCCGACGCGCCGCCGAATTGGGCGGTGGTGCCTTAAAGCCTTTCGTAGTCTCCGACCAGCGGATACAGCATCTCGCAATTCTCCTCAATGGCCGGGAAGCGCGGACGCTTTTCGGAGAAATAGTTGTCGGTATGGTCGTCGTTCACGCTGGATACCTCGCCCGCGATCAGGCTTCCGCCCGCCGCACCGAAGATGTGATACGTGCGGGGCGTCAGGCGCACGCTGTCGCCGGGCTCCACATAAAACACCTCGCCGGGCTTCACGGTCAGCAGGATGCCGTCGGAGTACACATGCACGTTGCTTTCGGTGTCCACGCTGCCGTCCGGGCGCGCGTTGTACAGCTTCATGAAGATGCGCGCGCCGCCGCGGTTGATGATGTCCTCGGTCTTCACGGCGTGATAGTGGCAGGGCAGATACTGGCCATCCTTCAGAAGAATCAGCTTTTCCGCATAGGGAGAGCCCACGCCCGGCTTGTCGTGCACGCCGTTTCGAATCGTGAACAGCACCGCGCCGATCTTCTCAAATTCACCGCTGCCGAAGTCCGTAATGTCCCAGCCAAGGCCGGTCTCGAAGATTTCCGCGGCCTTCTGTTTGTTGGCCGTCCACTCCGCCGGACTCCAGCGCGCAAACCTCGGGAGCGGGAATTTATATTCCTCTAAAATCGTCTCCGCCCATCTCAGATAGCCGTTAACCTCGCTTCGCTTCATGAATATGTCACCCCTTCTGCTGCATAATCAGGGTCGTCTGCCCGTCCTCGCGCGTGAACACCGCCTGCTGCCCGGCAACCGGAACCACCATGCGCAGGTATCCCACGCTCTCCGGCAGACGCGAATGCCAGATTTCGCCGCGCGCCACATCGGGCGTGATGCCGAGAACATCCTCAATCAGCACGGAAACCGGTGCGCTCGCCCACGGATGGCACAGGCTGGTGTTCCACTTCTGATCCTTGCCCCACGCCTCAAACAGCGTCGTCGCGCCCTCGTCCAGCATATTCCTCCACGAATGCTCGCCGCCGCCCGTCAGCAGATGGTACACCTCGTTATACCGCCCCGCGCGCGCCAGCGCCTTCAGCTGGAAAAACGCCATATATACGCCGGTGCAAATGCCGCGCCCGACCAAATAGTCGGCCACGCGCGCCTGCTTATCCCGCGCCACAAAGCCAAAATACAGCGGCAGGATGTTGGAGTGCACCGCCGAATGCGCCGTCGTCTCGCTGTCCGCGTACAGCCCGGTTTCCGGCCGGTAGAACGCACGGTCGAACGCGTCAACCAGCGCCGAAGACTTCGGCGTGAAGTCCTCGTCCAGCAGCTTGCGCATTGTCTCATACGCGCGCACCGCGCCGATGTAAAACGCGTTAATCACGTTGTGACAGCCCTCGCCAATCGGAATCGTCAGCGGGAAATCGTACTCGTCGCGCAGGTTGGCCGGCCAGTCCACAAGGTTCCAGCCCTCCGCAACCTTCTCAAGCAGACCATCCTCGCGCGCGTAGGCCTCAAACACCTTCAAAAGCGCGCCCGCAGCGTCGCAGGTTTTGCGCAGGAACACCTTGTCGCCGGTGTGCGCGTAGTCGCGCAGCGCCACCTCCGGCATCAGCAGCGAATAATCGGCAATGCGCTGCTGGTATGCCGACGGAAACACCGCCAGCAGACCCGGCGTCAGGTTGGCCGAATACAGCCAGTCCTCCAAGGCCTTTCGCAGAAGCCGGGTATCGCCGGACAGATACACCTGAGACAGAGACGTTACTGCAAGATCACCGGAATACTCGCCCTTCTCGCGCGTGGGACAGTCGAGATAGCCCTCCTGAACGCCCACGCGGATCGTGTGCTTGCACAGCTCGAAGACCTTCTTGAGATCCTCGTCGTCTGTTTCCAGCGTGCAGGCCGCATCGTCCAGCGGATAGCCCTGCGCGCGGGCGCGAACGTCCGTCAGGCGCACGCCTTCCTCTGCCTCCAGCTCCACATAGCGGAAGCCGCGGTATTCGTACATTTCATACGCGCACGCGCCGTTCGTCAGCGTCCATTCATCTTCATAACGGCAGTTCTGGCGACCCTCCACGCGCACGGAGCCGTCCTCGTTCAGCTCCTCGCCCGTGCGCACGAACACGCGCTTACCCGCCGCGCCCTCCGCCTTCACAAGCAGAACGCCGGACAGCTCTCGGCCAAAGTCGCAGGTGATTTTCGAGCCGTCCCGGGTAACCTTCTCCGGCTCGACCATCCACGCGGCGAGCACCGGCGTTTCCTGCTCCACAAAGCGGTAATCCGGCTGCTCGCAGACGCTGGGCGACGTCCACATGAAGTCGTCAAAGCCAAGGCTCTTCCAGCCCTCCGGCTCCTCGCGGCTGTCGTATTTCTCATTGAAGCCCGTCGCGTAGCCGTAGGTTTCGCCCGGCTGGCGGGACGCGCTGCGCACATAATGGAAATGCTCGTCCGAACGCACCAGTGATTTTCCGTCCACGCGCAGATCGCAGATGAAGCCCTGCCTGAGATCGCCGCTCACCCACACGCGGTTGATCAGCCCCTGATAATACACATCCAGCGCCAGCACGTTGTCGCCTGCGCGCAGATATCTCCGCACGTCGATGCGGTTCACATAATATCGTCCCGGATACCCCGGCGCGGGCCCCTGCGCCACATATTCGCCGTTGATATACAGCTTATACATGTCGTCCGCCGAAATCAGAAGCTCCGCCGACTGGACATTCGCGCCCAAACGGAACGCGCGGCGGGCGTACATATGAAAATGCTGTAGGCCTTCGTTCGCCGGATCGGGCGCAGGCGTTTCAAGGTATGGATTCACCGGCCTCCGGCGCGCGAACTCCACAGCCGTCAGCCAGCGGGCGCGCTTGTCAAAAATGGCTTCCTCCAACATCCTTTTGTCTCTCTTTCCTTTGTATTTTCCCCGAAGCCACGCAGCCAGATGCACGAAAATGCAGCCGACAAGCGCGCCGGAAAAATCGATCAGAACGTCGAGCGCAGACATGCAGCGCCCCGGTATAAAATTCTGCTCCACCTCGTTCGCCGCCGCGAGCAGCGCAATGACGGCCATTGTCCAAAGCGTCGCGCGGCGCTGCCGGTGAAACGTCCGCCGCGCCGCGCTCAGCGCGAGCACCGCCAGAAGGAAAAACGCGAACGCGTGCGCCAGCTTGCGCACCACCAAATGCAGCGAATCGCCCATGTCCTTCAGTGCCGGAAAGACCGTCGTCAGCCATTCCACAACGCGGCCGCTGACTCCCGCGGATTCCGTTCCCGTCTGCTGTCCTAAAAAGAATACGATAATTACCCACACCAGTGTCAAAAGCCACAGTCCCGCGGCGCACGGCGTCAGCCAGCGATCCAATGCAAAGCGCGCCCACAGCGCCCGCGGTGTCAGCCTGCTCAGCCACCGCAGCGCGCGGCAGCCGGACAAATTCATCTTTTCCCGTTTCTTCATTCAGACTCCCCTGCCGCGCAAACGCTCCGAAGCGCCTGCGCCGCCTTTTCCTCATTTCCCTCGTTCAGCGCTTCGCGAACGCGCACAGCCGCGCTCTGAAGCCGCGCGGCATACGCGCCATCCTCTGAAAGCCGCCGCACGTGCTCGATGACCGCATCTGTCGTCTCCGCTTCCGCTTCGGCCACAACCGCCTCGCCCTCCGTCAAAACCTCCGCGCGCGCGTCCGTTTCCCGGCACACGAGCTTGGCCAGCTCCTCCGCGCTCACCGGATCCTCGGAGTCGACAGCATAGGTTCCCGGCTCGCACTCCGCCGCGATCCGCAGCGCGCTGTGCGCCACATCCGCCTCGGACACGAACGAATACGTTTCGCCTGCGCGCACGGTAAGCGTCTCGCCCCGCGCCGCCCTTTCAAGCATACGCCCGAGCGCGCTGCCGGACGAGGAAACAAGGTTGCGATACCGCACAAAATACGTGCGCATGCCGTCCTCCCGCGCGGAAAGCGCGTGAAGCTCCTCCGCGCCCAAAATGCGCGCTGCCTGCGCCAGATTGTCCGGACAGCATTCCGGGCACTCCGTAAGCGCCACGAACCTTTCCGCGCCTGCATCCCGCGCTGCCTTCCACAGCCCCGCCGCGCCCGCGACGTTCACTGCCGCGATTCGAAGCGCGCTGCCGGCTGCGTTTTCCCGCGAAAGCCCCGCCGCAAGGCACACCAGCTCCGGACGCGCCGCGCGCACAATGTGCTTCATGTGCGATTCATCCGCAAGGTCGGCCAGGCTGCATTCGCAGCCCTTCAGCGCCGAAGCCGTCAGCCGATCCTCATCCTGATCGACTACGGTCACATGCGCGCCCGCCTCCGCCAGAAGCGCCGCCACGCGCGAGCCGATTCGTCCCGCACCCACAACCAGCGCGCGCCGTCCGGCATACGCGCCGGAGAGTGCACCATCCTCCTTCTGCCGCCATCCGGCGAGCACGTCCTCCAGCCGCACCGCGCGGAGTCTGCCTCCGTCGTCCATAAGCACGCTGCATCCCGCGCGGCGCGCCGCGCGGAACACGCGCCGCCGCGCCTGCGTAGGCAGGTTCATGTCGGAAAAAATCACCTCGTCTACCCGTTTGCGCGCAATCACCGCGGACGCGTCGGCCAGCGTACCCTCCACGGTCAGGTTGCTCACCTTGCGATACAGCCGCTCTACATTCTCATCCAGAAAGCCCACGGCCTCATGGCGCACGCTTCCAACCGGGCTTTCATTAATTCGCTTGGCCAGCGCTGCGCCCGACGGGTCTGCGCCGATGATCAGCGCGCGGCGCACATTCTTGTTGTTCTTGTCCACCATCAGCCGATCCTGAATCAGAATCCATGTAAACCGCGCCGAAACCAGAAACAGGATGGACAGTACTCCGTCCAGCGACAGCACAATGCGCGTACAGCGAAGACGAAACACGCGGTTGATCAGCAGATTTGTCATCGTAGCGAAGCCCAGCGCCAGCACGATTCGCATCATGTCGCGCATATCCGCAAACCGCCAATACACGCGGTACACGCCCATCACAAACAGAAAAAACAGGCTTACGCCCAGAATCACCGGCGAGAACCGAATGACCGTCATCATATGCCGAGCCATGCCCGGCGAAGGATTGTCCCCGAAGCGAAGCAGAATTGCAACCAGAAGCCCCAGCGCGATCAGAACCATATCCAGAAAGATAATCAGCGCTTTCCGAAGATAAAAATGTCTTTGGCGTTTTGTCTGCATTATGTAGTCCCCCTTCCCCGCGCGCCTCCGTTCGCGTACTGCGCGAAGCCGTATACATTATACCCGAACAGAGGCGCGATTGCAACCGGCTCACTTGGCTTTTGGCCGAAAGATCAAAGCATTCAGAAGGCCGAAAAACACCGCCGCCGTAATTCCCGCCGCCGTCTGCATGACTCCGCCAATAAACGCGCCCAGTATGCCGTGCTCGACCACGGCGTCGTGCGCGCCCGTGGCCAGCGAATAGCCGAACCCGGTCAGCGGCACCGTCGCCCCCGCGCCCGCGAAATCGACCAGCGGCTTGTATACGCCCAGCGCCGTCAGAACCACGCCCGACACCACAAACAGCACCAGAATCCGCGCGCTCGTCAGCTTGGTATACATAAGCAGCGCCTGCCCCACGCAGCAGATCAGCCCGCCCACAAGAAAGGCCTTCCCATACATCAGAAGCTCATTCATACGCGTTGGCTCCTTTCAATCGCCGCTGCGTAGGCAATGGAGGGAATGCTCTCTCCCTGCTGCGACGAAACCAGACTCAAAAGCGCGCCCGAGCCGATCGCAAGCATTCGGCCAAGCTCCCCGCGCTCCATGCGCCCCAGAACGTATCCGGCCAGCACGCTGGCAATGCAGCCGCAGCCGCTTCCGCCGGCGTGCGCGTCCTGTTCAAGACTGAACAGACTCGCGCCGCAGTCCATCAGGCGCTTGTCGTCCATGGGCACGCCGCGGCGCGTGAGCAGCTCCAGCAGCAAATCGCGCCCGATAATACCCAAGTCGCCGGTCACAATCAAATCGTAATCGCGGTCGCAGCGGCCGGTGTCCTCAAAGTGCGCGCAGATCGTGTCCGCCACGGCGGGCGCCATCGCCGCGCCCATGTGGTTCGCGTCCTTTATTTTCAGATCGATCACGCGCCCCACCGTGCCGTGCGTAACGCGCATGCCGCCCGTTTTCGTCTCATCCAGCAGCACCGCGCCCGAGGCCGTGGCCGTCCACTGCGCCGAAGGCGGCCGCTGCCCGCCCATTTCCAGCGGCATGCGGAACTGGCGTTCCGCCGTGCAGAAATGGCTGCTTGCCGCGCACATGGCGTTTTTGAGATACCCTGCCGACACCAGCGCCGCGCCCACGACCAGCGCTTCCGTCATCGTGGAGCACGCGCCGTACAGGCCCAGAAACGGCACGCCCAGCTGCCGCGCGGCAAAGCCCGCCGAGATGATCTGCGCGTTCAAATCGCCCGCCAGCAGCGCGCCAATGTCTCCGGGCGACATGTCCGCCTTGGACGCGCACAGCTCCACCGTGCGCCGGAGCATCTCGCTTTCGGCGAACTCCCAGCTCTTCTGGCCTAAAAGGTCGTCCTCTAAAATCTGGTCGAAGGTGTTTCCCAGCGGCCCCTCCGCTTCCTTCTGCCCGGCCATGCAGGCACGCGAGCGAATCCACGCGCCCTCTTCATAGAAAAACGTGCGCTTGCCCTCGCGTCTCATCCGATCACCTCCGTGAGCCAGAAAATCAGGCCGTAGATCACGCTGGCCGAGATGCCGTAGGACAGCACCGGCCCGGCGATTGAAAACAGCTTCGCGCCCACGCCGAGCACAAGCCCCTCGCGGCGAAATTCCATTGCGGGCGCGCACACGGAATTGGCGAACCCGGTAATGGGCACAACAGAACCCGCGCCCGCGTATTTTCCGATTTTATCGTACACGCCGACGCCCGTGAGCGTGGTTCCCAGAAGCACCAGCACCGAGGCCGAAAACATCGGCAGCTGCTGATAGGAAAGCCCCAGCGCCCCGCCGAGCGCGCCAATGGCCTGCCCGAGCGTGCAGATCAGTCCGCCGACCCAAAAGGCGCGCAGGAAGCCCTTCAGCTTGGGACTTTTCGGCGTAAGCCGGTCGACCATCTCGCTGTACGCCTTCGCGTCCGGCATCTGCTTTCCGTTCACTGCGCCTCGCCTCCCCTCCGATTGCGTTCCGTCTTATGCTCGAACGCGCACGTGCGCGTTTCCCGGTCGCCCGCGTGGGGCTGATACACCAGCGCCGACGGCGGCGGCGCGTAGCGGCTTTGCGTTTCCATTCTTTTCATAACCTCCCCGCAGCACAGGCTGCCTGCGTATATCCGTTTTCAGTATCCGCGGAAAAACCGGCAAATATTCGTGCAAAACATGGTTGAAGCTTTCGCGCGTCTGTGGTAAGATAGACTCACCTTTACAAGGGGGTTTTTGACAAATGACGATTCTTCGCAAATGGACGCTTCTCCTTCTGGCTCTCTGCCTGACGCTGAGCGCGTTCGGCGGCGTGGCGGAAACCGCAACCACAACCGTAGACGTGACCGCGCTTCGGGAAAAATACGAAGAGAACGCGCTGAACGTCGTACAGGCGCTGGCCAACTACGCCTGCGACAACCTGAACCTCTACGGCAACAAAAGCCCGTTCAACCGCAAAACCGAGCTGTTCGAGCAGCTTCGGAAGTTTGACGGCGGCTGGTTCAGCAAAACCCGCAGCCGCGCCGTCGACAACCTGAAAACCGACAAATGGGATGTCGTCAGCGACACGGAGTTCACCGTGAACGCCACCTGCGACTTCACCATTGTCTATTCCTACAACCGCTCCAGCGAAACCTTCCACTGCGGCTGGAAGCTCACCTACCGCCGCGCGGACACAAGCAGCGCGTGGGCGCTTCAGGACGTAAACGCGCTGCCGAACGAATCGGACGCGCTGAAGGCGGCGCTGTATAATTCCCAGCATGACGACATCACGCTCTATCCGGTAACCACCCACTTCGGCGCTGGCTTTATGGCCGTTTTAGAGGATCCCTCCCGCATGTACGTCGGCACGATTCCCAAGTTCGGAGCCAAGATTGCCGGCATGCGCATTGACGACCTGTGCGCAAAGTACAACGCGGCCGGCGGCATGAACGGCGGCGGCTTTGAGGACGCGGGCGGCGCCGGAAAGGGCGGCAAGCCGTTCGGTCTGGTCATCAGCCATGGCAAGCAGCTGTGCCGGCACACGCCGAACGGCGAAGCGTCCAGCATCGTCATCGGCTTTGACGAAAACAATAAGCTCATCGTGGGCAAGTACAAGTCCGAGGAAATCGAGGGTCTGAAGCTGCGCGACGCCATGGCATTCAACTACGCGCTGGTTCAGGACGGCGCGGCGGTTCAGAACAAGAACGTCAAGGTCGCCTACACCACGCGCACGGCCCTCGGACAGGACGCGGACGGCCGCGTGCTGATGCTTGTCATCAAAGGACGCGAGCCCGACAGCCTCGGCGCGACGCTGGACGAGCTTACCGAAATCATGCTCCAGTTCGGCGCGGTGAACGCCGCGAACCTCGATGGCGGCACCTCCACCTGCCTATACCTGAACGGCGAGTCGATCTACAGCGGCTTCCGTCTCGACTGCTCGCGCAGCATCCCGACGGC
>CAVERI010000016.1:0-24569 GCA_963618055.1 bacterium
CGATACCGGCAAAAAGCGCCGCAGCCCGGATCCGCGCAATCAATTTTAAGGGAAATCGCCGCTCTTCGAAGGCTGAAGAACGGCGGTTTTCATGCGACTGTCAGCGAAGCTCCTGCTCCAGATCGTCGAACAGCGGTCTGTCAAAGAACGCGCGAATGCTGATATCAAGGCCGTCGCAAAGCTTTTATGTGATTTCCGCCTTTCGCTCGGCCTGCCCGCCGGTTTGGCGGTAGGCGCGCGGGGGAATGCCGAAGGCTTGGAGGAACTGGCGGTTGAAGCCGGAGACGTCCTCATAGCCGACGGACTGGGCAACGTCGGTCACGGACGCGTCGGTCAAAAGGAGCATTCGCTGCGCCTTTTTCATCTGGCACAGGCGCACGTACTGGCGCGGCGACTGCCCCATGGAGGCGCGGAAGGCGCGGCGAAAGGTGGCGGGGCTCATGGCGCAGGCCTTTGAAAGCGCTTCGACGCGCGGCGCGCGCCCCTGCTCCAGCGCCTCCTGCGCCAGATTCAGCGCCGGCTCCAGCTGAAGGAAGGCGCGCTCCGGGCGCAGGGCGAGCGGCGTGCGTCCCTCGCTGGCGGCGGCAAGCTCCTCGATCAGCGCGCACAGGCAGGCTGTGCGCCGGCAGGAATCGCCGGGCAGGGCGACACTTCGAATCAGCTCCGCGATCAGCGGATGCGCGCTTCGGCTTATAATGCCGCACAGGCTCATGCGGGTATACAGCAGCCTTTCAAGCCTTGGCAGCTCCGGCGCGCCCCAGCCGCTGAGCAGCTGCAAGGGGTTGACGCTCGTCCAGATCCAGCGGCTGTATTCGCCGCCCTCGCTTCGGGACAAATGGCGCTGGAAGGGAAAGATGATCTGCACGTCGCCCTCGGCGAAGGGCATGCTTTCGCCCTCCACCACGCAGGTACCGCGGCCGCTCGCGCACACGCCCAGCTCCAGCACCGAATGGAAGTGCAGGAAGGTGATGTCGAAAATCTCCAGCGGCCCGGGCTCGATGGAGCGCTCGTCAAGACGGCTCGGCTCCGCGTAGGCATAGAACGATGGAAGCGCCAAATTTGAGCGATTTCGCATGGTTTCACCTCCACTTCACATAGAACGAAAACCCCTGCCCGTATTATACTGGGTTCGTACCGAGAACGCAAGAGGGGGAAAAAACCGTGATTCAGTTTTCAAAGGAATACTTGAGAGACCGCATTTACGCCTGCTGGATTGGCAAAAACATCGGCGGAACGCTGGGAACGCCCTATGAGGGCCGTCAGCAGCTGAACGACATTCACGGCTTCGCGTCCGAGGCGGGCGAGCCGCTGCCCAACGACGACCTTGACTTGCAGCTCGTGTGGCTGCGCGCGGCGGATCAGCTGGGCCCGGAAGCGCTGAACAGCAAGGTTCTGGGCGAATACTGGTGCTCGTGGATCACGCCCCACTGGAACGAATACGGCGTGTGCAAGGCCAACATGCGCGACGGCGTTCTGCCGCCCATGTCCGGCGAGATCAACAACGAGGAGTGGAAAAATTCCAACGGCGCGTGGATTCGCACCGAGGTGTGGGCGTGCATGTATCCGGCGCTGCCGGAGAAGGCGATTCGGCTGGCGTTTGAGGACGCGAGCGTGGATCACGGCTTCGGCGAGGGCACCTATGCCGCCATCTTCGTCGCCGCGATGGAGAGCGCCGCGTTCGTCATCAGCGACGCGAACGCGCTTCTGGACATCGGCCTTTCCAAGATTCCGGAGGACTGCCGCGTGGCGCGCAGCGTGAACCTCGTCCGCAGGGCGCATGCCGACGGCGCAGGCTGGAAGGACTGCCGCGAAATGCTGGTGAAGGACAGCGCCGATCTGGGCTGGTTCCAAGCCCCGGCCAACGTGGGCTTTGTGGTGCTGGGGCTTCTGTACGGCGCGGGCGATTTCAAGCAGTCGCTGATTTACGCCGTCAACTGCGGCGACGACACCGACTGCACCGGCGCGACGCTGGGCGCGCTTCTGGGCATCATGGGCGGCATGAATGCAATTCCGCAGGACTGGCGCGCCTACATCGGCGACGGCATCAAGTCCATCTGCATCACCAACGGCCACGGCCGCTTCCCGCAGGACTGCACCGAGCTGACCGACTGCCTGATGAACCTTCTGCCGGTAACGCTGCGCGTTCCGCATGAGGCGCTTATGAACAAAACTGGCGCGGCGGTTCGGCTGGGCGATGAGACGATCATCACGGACGTGCATCCCGAGGACTTCTATGGCCGCGAGTTCGTTCAGAAGCTCGCCGCGCGCAAGCCGTATTCCTACACGATCGAGGGCGTGTACGCCGACTGTCTGGTGGAATTCGACCGCAAGCCCGCAGTCGCGCCCGGCGAAACGCTGACCGGCCGCGTGACGCTCACGCCCCACACCATGCCCGAGCAGAAGCACTATCGACTGCGCTTCCTGCCGCCGGAGGGCTGGCAGGTGGAGTGCGCGAAGAACCTGTTTACACCCGCGCAGCACTCGACGCACAGGCAGCACGCCTCCGCGGAATTTACCATCCGCGTGGGCGAAAACGTAGACGCGGTCAACCGCGTGATTCTGGAAATCACCTGCGCCGGCCGCCCGACGGCGCTGCTGGTTCCCATTCAGGTGATGGGTTAAACCGCAAAGAGAGCCGACGTTCCGTTGAGGGGACGGTCGGCTCTCTCTTCCATTTCCATTTAGATTCAAATTGCAAGCGTTTACCGAAGCAAAAACCGAGGAATTTGCGCGTTGACGCTTTAGTACAGCCGAATATCCAGCGACGGCACGCGGTCGCGCGCGGCGACGATCCACAGCTTCAGCTGGCGGGTCTTCGCGCCCTTCAGCGGGCAGATGCGCAGGCTGCCTACGGTCGTGCCGTCGGTCAGGCGGCGGCCGTCGTTTTCAATCACGAAGCGCTCGACGCGCTGTCCCTGAAGAATATCCTCGCGCAGCGCGATATAGTTCACGGCGGTTTCCTCGGCGAAATCGATGCGGAAGACGCACTGCGTTTCGCTGACGTCCTCGCGCGCGACGGTGTGCGGGACGGAGAGCTCCCTGCCAAATGCTTCTTTTAGTGCATTGCCAAATTCTTTTAGTCGCTGTACGTCGCGCGGGTCGAAGCGGCCGGAGGGCATGGGCGGGATGTTCAGGTTAAAAAGCGCGCTGCCGCCGACGCTGGTCATGT
Organism: bacterium; assembly: GCA_963618055.1. Taxonomy (GTDB): domain Bacteria; phylum Bacillota; class Clostridia; order Christensenellales; family Aristaeellaceae; genus SFHK01. Next base: position 3,170 of record CAVERI010000016.1, read on the forward strand.
AGGTGCGCATCAGCCGTTCAAGCGAGTGCGGCTCCTCCTCCGGGTGGTAGAACCAGCCGGGACGGATGGACATATCCACCTCCGACGGGCAGAACGCGAGGCCGCGGCTGTAGCGGAGGATCTCCTGACTGCCAAGGTCGCCCCACGTGTTGTAAATGCCGTTCAGGCTGCCCTCGGTAAGCGCGCCCTCGGTCTGCTTTTCGGCGCGGAAGCACAGCTCGTGGGGCACGACCATCCATTCCTCGTTTCGCGCCGTGCCGCTTTCGTTGCCTACCCAGCGGGTGTCCGGGCCGTAATCGTTGAAGATGCAGGCGTTCGGCTGATATTTGCGAATCAGCTCGATGTAGCCGTCAAAGTCGTATACCTGCTTCTTGCCGTTCGGCCCCTCGCCGCAGGCGTTGTCAAACCACACGCAGAAGATGTCGCCGTAGCCGGTAAGCAGCTCGGTAAGCTGATTTTTGTAGTAGTCGTTGTACGCGTCGGTGCCGTAATACCGGCTGTTGCGATCCCACGGGGACAGGTAGAAGCCGAAGCGGATGCCGCCGCGGCGGCAGGCCTCCGCCGCCTCGCGCACCACGTCGCCCCTGCCGTTTTTGTAGGGGCTGTTTTTCATGCAATGCTCGGTGTATCGGCTCTGCCACAGGCAGAAGCCGTCGTGATGCTTGGCCGTCAGAATCATGCCCGTCATGCCCGCGGACTTGATGGCCTCCACCCACTGGTCGCAGTCCAGCTCCACGGGGTTGAAGATGGCGGGATCCTCGTTGCCCAGCCCCCACTCGCGCCCGGTGTACGTGTTCGGGCTGAAGTGAACGAACGCGTAGAAGGGGTTTTTCAGAAATTCCGCCTGCCGCGCCGAGGGCTTCACGCGCGCGGCGGCCTTCAGAAACGAAGAATAGTCCATATTTGGTTCCTCCCGAAGCGTTTTTTGTTTTCATTATACCGTATCCGGGCGCTTCGCGCAACCGCATTCGCTTAACATGGCTCGTGTATAATTCGGGAGGGTCAAAAGGAGACGATTTCTTATGCGCATTTCTTCAAACGCACACACGCACACGCAGTTCGGCGACGGGAGGAGCACGGCGGAGGAAATCGTTCGCCGCGCGCTGGAGCTGGGCTTCGTTTCGCTGGGCTTTTCCGAGCACGCCGACCCGGAAATTCCCGTGGACTGGCGCGCGTACAGCGCTGAAATCGACCGCCTGAAGGCCGCGTATGGCGACCGGCTTCGCATTCGTACCGGCATCGAGCTCGACCGGCTTTCGGACGCGGAGCCGTCCCGGTTTGAATACTATATCGCCGCGAACCACTATTTTCAGGAAAACGGCGATCTGGCCGCCGTCGACGGCGACGCCGACCGGCTGGAGGCATGGGTGAACCGGCATCTGAACGGCGACTGGACGCGCGCCTGCGAGCGGTATTTTGACGAGTACGCCGCGTTTATCGAGACGCAAACGCCCGCGTTCCTCGCGCACTTCGACTTGATTGTGAAGAGCAACCGCGCGCGCCGCTGGTTCGACGAGGAAAGCGAGGCCTTCCTCGCGCCTGCGCGCGAAGCGCTTTCGCGGGCGATCCGCGCGTGCGACGTGCTGGAGCTGAACACCGGCGGCATCGCGCGCAGTCATCAGCCCGTTCCCTACCCGGTTCTGCCAATTCTGAAGCACTGGCGCGCGCTGGGCGGGAGGGTGATCGTGAGCTCGGACTGCCACCGCGCCAGTCAGCTTGACGCGTGGTTCGATCGCGCGCCGGAATACCTGCGCGCGGCGGGCTTCACGCACGCGCTGCAAATGGGCGCGGGCGAAGCGCTGTTTGACGAAATTCGCCTTTAAAAGGGAGAAGGGATGGGTTTACATGATCTACGACACGCTTGAAAATCTCGAAAACTACTTGGGTCTCAGCCGCAGCATGGACGCGGCGCTGCGCTTTCTGAAGGAAACCGACCTCGCCGCGCTGCCCGTCGGCCGCCACGAAATCGACGGCGCGAACGTATACGCCAACGTCTCCGACACGAAGTACGTGGAAAAGGGTCGCTGGGAAGCGCACAAGAAATACGCCGACATTCAGGTGAATCTGGACGGCGGCGAGCTGAGCGGCTGCCTGCCCACGGCGCAGACCGCGGGCTGGGAGCCGTATAGCGAGGAAAAGGACGCGATGATGTCCGACGACCCCCGCACCGGCTTTCGCGTTCCGCTGGAGCCCGGCCGCTTCGCCGTGTTCTTCCCGCAGGACGCGCACATGCCCTGCCTGTCCGACGGCACGCGCGGCCATGGCCGCAAGGTCGTGGTGAAGGTGCGCGTCGGCTGATACGCGCCCTCCAAAAATCAAACCGCCGGAGACCTTTCCGCGCTTGGCGCGGGTCTCCGGCGGTTTTTCGCGGGTGAGCTTACTCCAATTCCTTCACAAACTCCGCGATTCGGGCAAGGCCGAGGGTGATTTTATCGCGCGAGGTGGCGTAGCTCAGGCGCACGTAGCGGTCGTCGCCGAAGGCGCGGGCGGGCACGACGGCCACCTTCTGGCTTTCCAGCAGCATTTCGGCAAAGTCGTCGCTACCGCGAATCACGCGGCCGTTCAGGGATTTGCCGATCAGCTGGGAGATGTTCAGCATCATATAAAACGCGCCCTTGGGCAGCGCGGCGGACAGGCCGGGAATTTCCGAGATCAGCTGATGCATCAGCCGGCGGCGCGCGTCAAACTCCACATGGGAATCGTGCATGAACTTTTCGCCGTTGGTAAGCGCCACGGCGGCGGCATGCTGGGCAATGGAGTTCGGGTTGCTGGTGGCGTGGCTCTGAAACGCCGTCATGGCTCGAATGACGGCCTTGGGGCCCGCGGCGTAGCCGATGCGCCAGCCGGTCATGGCGTAGGACTTGGAAACGCCGTTGACCACAATCGTCTGCGCGCGGATTTCGTCGCCCAGCGAGGCAATGGAAACATGCTCCTCGCCGTCGTAAATCAGCTTCTCATAGATTTCGTCGGAGACGACGTAAAACTGCTTCTCCACGGCCAGCGCGGCGATTCCCTCTAAAAGCGCGCGCGGATACACGCTGCCGCTGGGGTTGTTGGGTGAATTGAGAATCAGCGCCTTCGTGCGCTCGGTGACATAGGGGCGCAGCGCGTCCGCGTCCGCAAGGAAGCTGTTTGCCTCGTCGCCCTTCACCATTACCGGCACGCCGCCGGCCATGCGTACCATTTCCGGGTAGCTGACCCAGCAGGGCGAGGGCAGAAGCACCTCGTCGCCGGGGTCGAGAATGGCGCTGAGCGCGTTGAACAGGCACTGCTTCGCGCCGTTTGAAACGATGATATCGGCGATCTCATAATCCAGCCCGTTGTCGCGCAGGAGCTTCTGCTGAATTTCCATGCGCAGCTCCACGGTTCCGGCCACGGGCGTGTATTTGGTCATGCCCGCGTCCAGCGCGTCGCGCGCGGCGCTTTTGATATAGCGGGGCGTGTCAAAATCCGGCTCGCCCGCGCCGAAGCCGATCACGTCCAGCCCCATGGCGCGCAGCTGCTTGGCGCGCGCGTCGATGGCCAGCGTGACAGACGGGTGAATGCCTTTGCATTTTTCAGAGATTGTCAAAGCCATTTTGAAAATCCTTCCCACATTTTCTCCCTGCCTATATTATGCCACAGCCGAAGAGAAATTGCAAGATCAAATGCGGCGAAAATTCAAAATCGGCGAGTATTTCAAAAGAAAACGGCACGCGTCGAATCCGCATGCCGTTTTCTGATTCAGTTTACCTTAGAAAATGACCGAATGTCCGCCGCGAGGCGGCGCAGCATTTCATCAAGCGGAATGGACGGCTGCCAGCCGAGCGCTTTCATTTTGTCCGCGTTCAGGCGCATCTTCACGTCCGGCGCGTAGCCGTAGGTCAGCGCGCTTTCCGGAATGTCGAACACCACGCGGGAACGCCCGCCGGACAGCGCTTCCGAGCACAGGCGCGCCAGCTCCTTAATCGGCACGCACGCGTCCGGGTTCGCCACGGTGTATACGCCGCCGTTTTCGCCGCGGGTCAGAAGCAGCAGAAGCGCCTTCACGCAGTCGGCGGTGTAGACGTAGTTTCCGTAGGATTCGCCCTTCGTGTGCAGAACGAGGTCGCGCCCCTCCAGCGCCGCGCGCGCGAATTGCATGAACACGCGCGTTTCCTTCGGGCTCACGCCCGCGCCGAACGTCTGCGCCAGCCGCGCCGCGCGCACCGGCACGCCGTATTCCCCGGCGTAGGCGGCGCACAGGCATTCCGCCATGCGCTTGCTCTCGGAATAGCTGGAGCGCAGCGACTGCGGGTCGATATAGCCAAGCTGCGTCTCCGCAACCGACGGCAGCGCCGGGTCGGTCACGCCGAAGGCCTCCATGCTGGACAGGTACACCATGCCGCGCACGCGCTTTTCGGCGGCGAGCTGAAGCGCGCAGCGCGCGCCCATCAGCGCCGTTTCAATGGTTTCCACCGGATTCGTGACGAAGAGCTTGGAGGTCGTCACGCCCGCGCCGTGCACGATGTAGTCCACCGGCCCGTCGATGCGCATCGGCCGGGTCACGTCCATGGGGAATACAGAGAGGTCGCTTCGCTCGTACACGCCCGCCAGCGCGTCCCGCGCGCGCGAAACGTCCCGAACGGGCGCAAGCACGCGCGCGTTCAGGCCGCGAAGCCGGTTCGCCGCCAGAATCGTCCGCGTCAGCGCGCCGCCGACCAGACCGGTCGCACCGGTAATCAGGATGGTGGAATCCTTCAAAAGCGCGAAATCAAAGCCGCCGCGGGCGCATTCCTCCACGTCCGCCTGAAACTGCGGGCGATTCGGGCATTCAAGGTTCGTCATGCGCGGTTCTCCTTTCGCCCGTCACAGGCCCCAGATCTGGCTGTTCTCGCGCGCCTCGACGATCGCGCGGAAGATGTAGAAGTCGCTGGCCGAGGTGATTTTGATATTCTCTACCGGCCCCTCCACGGTGAACAGCCGCGCGCCGTAGTGGCGCATCAGCGTGGCGGAGTCGATCGCGCCGGTGTAGCCCTCCTCGTGCGCGCGCAGGTGCGCGCCGTAAATGTCCTTCAGGAAGAACGCCTGCGGCGCGCGGGCGAGCTTGGCGCGCTTGCGGTCGACCACGTCCTCCACCTGCTCGTTCTCGTCCACGGTGATGATCGTCTCGTAGGCGCTGGTCACGGTGACAGCGTTGCCGTTTTTGCGCGCGCAGGCGACCACGTCCTCGATGATCCTCGTGCTGATCAGCGGGCGCACGCCGTCGTGCATCAGAACCAGCGTGTCCGCGGGGTCGGAGACGCTCTCGTGAATGGCCTTCAGACCGTTGAAGATCGAACCCTGCCCGGTCTCGCCGCCGGGCACGACCCAGCGCACCTTGGTCAGCCGGTACTTTTCGAGCAGGCCGTTCAGAAAGTCAATCCAGCTTTCCAGACACACCACGCATACCGCGTCGATGAGCGGGCTTTCCTCGAAGTATTCCAGCGTATGAATGATGATGGGCTTGCCGTTCAGCTCCAGAAACTGCTTGGGGCGCGTGCGCGAGCTCATGCGCGTGCCCGTGCCGCCGGCGAAAATCAATCCTGCGTTCATGGATTATCCCTCCCGTCAATTCTTTTCTGCAACGCCGCACACCCGCATGATGCGCCGCGCCGCGGCCTCGGACGCGTGCCCCGTTTCGCAGCAGCCCAGCCGAGCGTGGTGCGCGGCGACGTCCGCACGGTATTTTTCCTCGTCGAAGTCCCGAATGTTGGCGGCCAGCGCGGCGTTGTCCGCGGCGAGCGGGAACGGCCACTCGTGAATGTCGATATAAAAATCGCGCTCGGCGCGGTATTGGTCAAGGTCTGGGCAATAGAGGAACGTGGGCTTGAACGCCAGCGACATATCCCAGATGCTGGAGGAATAGTCGGTCACCAGCGCGTCCGCCGCTAAAAGCAGCTCCTGCATGTCCGGGTAATCCGTCAGATTAAGCGCGCCGCGCGTGTTGTCGCCCTTCTCGTAATACATCGTCACGTGATGACTGCGGAAGCCCGCGCGCCACGCGCCGCCGAAGCGCGCCGACAGCGCATCCGTCAGCGCGGCGTAGTCCAGCCCGAAGGCGTGCACCTGCGTATCGTCGCGGTAGGTGGGCGCGTAGAGCACCAGATGCTCGCCGTCCTTCAGGCCGATTCGCTCGCGGATGGCGCGCACCATTTCCTCCGGCGCGCCGCGCACCAGAAGGTCGTTGCGCGGCATGCCCTCCTCCATCACCTCACCCGCGTAGCCGAAGGACTTGCGCAGCACGAGGTCGGTAAACATTTTGCTGGAGGACAGATACAGGTTCGCGCCGCTCTGCTGCATGCCGATGTAAACGCGGTCGTACCATTCCATTTTCGCCATGCTGCCCACGCGCTTGTATGCGCCGCCGCCGTGCCACGTGCGCAGGAAATACTGGCCGCGCCGGCGGGGCAGGGTGGGCTTATAGTACGTGTTCACGCACACGACCTTCGCCGTGAGCGCGAACTGAATCGCTTCCAACGAGCCGCTCTGCATCACGCGGATGCCGCGCTCGCGCAGGCAGGCGAATTTCTCCGGCTGCCGGAACGCCCAGCCGATTTCAAGCTCGCCCGGGCACAGCCGCTCCAGCGCTTCGCTGATGTAGCGCGGGTTGCAGGCGTACTGCTTCTCGCGGAAGCTCTGAAACAGCACGCGCTTTTTCTGAATGGGCAGAAGGCACAGCGGGCTTACGATCGCGCGGCCAGCCAGCGCGGTGCCGATTTTGATGATATAGGACGCCTTATGCGAGATCAACACGGCTTGAACTCCTTCCAGTACACTCAAAATCGATGCGCGCCGCGGCGTCGCGCGCGGCATGGCCGGTTTCAAAGCTGCCCAGCTCGCGGTGATGGCGGCGGACGGCCTCGCGGTACGCGACCTCGTCAAAGCGCAGGATGGTCTTTTCCAGCTCGTCGTTGTTTTCGCTGACCGGGAACGGCCACGTGCGAATGTCGGTGAAGAAATCGCGGTCGGCGCGGTAGGTATTGAGGTCGGTGCAATACAGGAACACGGGCCGGAACATCAGCGACATATCCCACATGCAGGAGGAATAGTCGGTCACCAGCACGTCGGAAGCCGCCAGCAGATCCTGCATATCCGGGTATTGCGTCGCGTCCACGTCGCCAAAGCTCGCCGAGCCGTTTCCTTCGGTGATGTAATGCCCGCGGAACAGAACGCGGAACTCGCCGCCGAAGCGCGCCGACAGCGCCGCCTTCAGGCGCGCAAAATCGATTTGATGCGCGCGGAGGTGGTCGTCGCGCCACGTGGGCGCGTACAGCGCCAAGCGCACGTTTTCGGGAACGCCGAGCGCCGCGCGCGCGCGCCGGGCGGCTTCGTTTCGGGTGGCCTCGTCCAGAAGCATGTCGTTGCGCGGCAGACCCGTTTCCAGCACCTCGCCGTGATAGTCAAACGCCTCGCGCAGCGTCATGCGCGTGAACGCCTCGCTGGAGGAGGTGTACAGGCTCGCGCCCTGCTGCTGCATGCGGATGTAAAAGCGATGCAGCGCGGGCAGCTTCTCCGCGCGCCCCACGCGCTTGTACGCGCCGCCGCCGTGCCACGTGCGCAGGAAGAACTGCCCCCGGCGGCGCGGCAGGAACGGCTTGTAGTAGGCGTTTGTGCAGATCACGCGCGCCGTAAGCGCGTATACGATAAAGGCGAGGGAGCGGTCGTCCAGCACGCGGATTCCGCGCGCCTTCAGCGTTTCAAAGTCCTGCGGGCGGTGGAACGCCCAGCCGATCTCGATTTCGCCGCCGCTCATTTTTTCCAGCGCCTCGGAAATCGCGCGCGGGCTGCACGAATACTGCTTGCCGCGGTAGCTCACAAACAGCACGCGGTTTTTTCGAATCGGCAGAAGGCACACAGGCAGCAGCAGAACCCGTATCAGCGCGGACAGCGCGATTCGCGCGAGCGTTTTAGCGTTTTTCATCGTCCGCCTCGTTTCCATATGCGCCCAGATCGAGCGCCACGTAGTAGTGCCGCTCGCGCCGACCCTCGGGCGGCGGCGTCATGTAGTCAGCGCCGTAAAGCTGCGAAAGGTATTCGTGCGCGTCGCCGGGCAGAAGCACCGTCTCGCCCTCGAATTTCCATTCCGACGGTGGAAAATACGCGCCCGCCCGGTGCGCTTCGCCCGCATAATGGCGAATGCCGGTGGGCACGGTGATCCAGCCGGTGTTCTTCTTCATCTGCGCCGCGCGGTCGAACAGGTTGTACAGCGTGCGGTAGGGCAGAAACGCCGTCAGCGCGCCCAGCGCCATGCGCAGGCGATAGTTGCGCTTCGCCGCGGGCGTTGCGGAAATGTATTCGCGCAGCGCGGCGCTGTCAAACGCGCGCAGATAGTTGGACACGGCCAGATAGTTGAGCGCGTCGATAAAGAAGCCGCGCACGGCGCGCGCCGCGGCGGACGCGGGCGCGTTGTCGATGGGAAACACGTCCAGCCATAAGCCGTGCGCGCCGGGGGCGTTCAGCTTCTGAAGCTCCAGCCGCTCGGTGCCGCGCAGGATGATCTTCATGAACGTGTTGGAAATCTCGCATCCGGGCGTGTTGGGCGCCTGAAGCACGTATTTCTCGCCCAGCGCCTGCGGGAACACGCGCTTGAACGCTTCGTAATCGGCGCGCGGCATCATCAGGTCGAGGTCGTCGTCCCACGGAATGAAGCCGCCGTGGCGCACCGCGCCCAGCGCGCTGCCGCCGCCCAGCATGAGCGTAAGCCCGTTTTCGCGGCACACGCGCGCCGCGTCCCGGTACATCATCAGCATCACGCGCTTCATTCGCGCCATTTCGTCCGCGGTGGGCTCGTACAGCCCCTGCGCGTTTGCCTCGGAAACCGCCATTGCCTTTCGGCTGGAAATCATCGCCGTCCGCCTCCCTTCGCGTCCACAATCAGCTTCACGCACATCCTCGGCGACAGGAAAAACGCCCGCGCCGCGTTCAGAAGACAGGGCACGTATTTCTTCATGCGCAGATAGGCGAACGAAACCACGGCATAGTGCCGCGCGCGCACGCTGCGCCACTCGGCGGCCGTGAACAGCGGCCGGAATTTGCTCAGATAGGGAAACTCGTCGTTTTCGCATTTCAGCTTGTTTTCGCCGCTGGACAGTCCGCTTTCGCGCGAATGCACCACGGCCACCGTGCCCGCATAGGGATGATAGCACAGCGTTCCGCCCCGCTCGATGGCGCGCTCCATCAGGTAAAAATCGTCGCCCAGATCGATGGGCGCGAACCCGCCGAACGCCTCGAAATAGCTCTTTCGGAACATCAGCGTGTCCGGGCTGGTCATGTGGTAGAGCACGTGCAGCTTCATATAGTCCTGCGGTCTCGCGTTTATCAGATAGCGGCGCGAGCGGGTTTCGATGAAGCGGCCGTCCTCGTTCACAAGCGTCAGGTCTTCAATGCACATATCCGCGTTATTTTCGCGGATGCAGGCATGCTGGCGCGCGAGCTTGTCCGGCCGATACCGGTCGTCGTCGTCCAGAAAGGCCAGATATTCGCCCGTGGCGAGCGACGCGGCATGGTTGCGGTTGCGCGCCGAACCGAGGTTTTCCGGGTTCACGATGTGCCGCGCGCCGTATTCCGCGGCGACGCGCGCCACCCTCTCGTTCCACGCCGGGTCGGCGTTGTCGTCGGCAATCAGAATTTCGACGTCCGGGTACGTCTGCGCGCGCACGGATGCGACCGCCGTTTTCAGGCTCTCGTCGCGCCGGTAGGTGCTGATGATTACGGAGATTCTGCTCATTCCTCGCCGCCCTCCTGATAGCCGTCCGCGTTGATGACGGCGAATACCGTGCCCATCACAATGCGGAAATCGTAGCGCAGGCTCATGTTGCGCACGTAAACGCCGTCCAGATACGCCTTTTCATCCGGCAGAAGCTCGTCGCGGCCGCGAATCTGCGCAAGCCCCGTAAGGCCGGGACGCACGCTGTAGGCGTTTTCCCGCTCGCGCGCGCGGGCGAGCTCGGCCTCGTTTTCCAGCGTCGGGCGCGGGCCCACAAACGACATGTCGCCCTTGAGGATGTTGAGCAGCTGCGGAAGCTCGTCAAGGCTTGAAATGCGCAGATACTTGCCCACGCGGGTGATGTAGTGCGCCGAGCCGGTCAGCATGCGGGTGGGCATTTCGCTGGGCGCGTCCACGCGCATGGTGCGGAATTTGTATATGGTGAAGGGCTGCTTATGCAGTCCCAACCGCTGCTGGCAGAAGAGCACGCGGCCGCGGGAGTCCAGCCGAATCAGCACGGCGATCATCAGCATGGGAATCGCAAGGGCAATCAGCAACAGGATTGCCAGCACGACGTCGATCGCGCGCTTGGCATATCTCGCGTAAAACAACCGCGTTTCACCTCCATAGGCAGACCCATTCATCCTATAGTATACAACGATCGACATAAAATCGCAATATCCACCAAAGAAAATTCGCCGCTTTTCGGATGCAAGGGCGAAATTCTTCCCCGCGGCGGGGCGCATCTTGCATGGGCGCGCAGGAAATGGTATAATATAAACAATTTCTCATGCCAGAAAATCGGAGGGATTACTCAGTGGAAATTGAACGCCTGACGGTAGAGGAAATCAAATCGTCCATCATTCAGAAGCTGGAGCGAAACTACGGCTGCGGAATTGAGGACGCGACCCGCGCCCAGCTGTACGACGCGCTGGCGCAGACGGTGAAGGACGAGGTTATGCGCCGCCGTGCCGCGTCGCGCGGCGAACGCAAGCGCCAGAAGTGCAAGAAGCTGTATTATCTGTCCGCCGAGTTTCTGGTTGGACGCGCGCTGCACAACAACATGGTCTCCCTCGTGAACGAGTCGAACTACGTGCGCGCGCTCAAGGAGCTGGGGCTGGACGGCTCGCTGATCTTCGAGCAGGAGCCGGAGCCGGGGCTTGGCAACGGCGGTCTGGGCAGGCTGGCCGCGTGCTTCCTTGATTCGCTCACCACCATGCAGCTTCCGGCGATGGGCATGACCATCCGCTATGAATACGGCCTGTTCCGGCAGAAGATCGTGGGCGGCTTTCAGGTGGAGCAGCCCGACAACTGGCTGGAAAACGGCAGCATGTGGGAGGTGTGCCGCCCCGATCAGACGGTGGAGGTGCGCTTTGGCGGGCATGTGGAGACCTATGAGGAGGACGGACGCACGAAGTACCGCCACGTCGGCTATACCACCGTGCAGGCCGTGCCCTACGACATCCCCTGCCTTGGCTACGACAGCACCATGGTCAATATGCTCCGGTGCTGGTCGGCGCGCGCCAAGAGCTCGTTTGACATTCAGTCCTTCAACCGCGGCGACTACGCCCGCGCGGTGGAGGAAAAGGAGCTGGCCGAGGTCATCAGCAAGGTGCTGTATCCCGACGACAACCACTACGAGGGCAAGGAGCTGCGCCTGAAGCAGCAGTATTTCCTTTCCAGCGCGTCGGTTCAGTACGCCGTGAACGACTTTATCAAGGTCTACGGCAAGAACTTCGCAATCTTCCCGGACAAGGTGGCGCTGCACGTCAACGACACACATCCCGGCATGGCGATTCCGGAATTGATGCGCATCCTGATCGACGAAATGGGTCTGGGCTGGTACGAGGCCGAGGACATCACCCGCCGCACCTTCGCCTACACCAACCACACCGTGCTGAGCGAGGCGCTGGAAAAGTGGCCGGAGGACATGGTTAAGCAGCAGCTGCCGCGCATTTACATGATTTTAGAGGAGATCAACCGCCGCGAATGCGCGCGCCTGTGGAATTTCTTCCCCGGCCAGTGGGAGCGCATCGGCCATATGGCCGTGCTGAGCTATGGCCGCGTGAACATGGCGAACCTGTGCGTGTGCATGTCGCACACGGTCAACGGCGTGAGCCGCATTCACACCGACATCCTGAAAAAGGACGTGTTTCACGACTTTTACCTTGCCGACCCGGGCAAGTTCATCTCCATCACCAACGGCATCACGCATCGCCGCTGGCTGATGCAGAGCAACTACCGGCTGTCCACGCTGATTGACGAGGCCATCGGACAGGCGTGGCGCAAGGACTACCGCCGTCTGGCCGACCTTGAGGCAATGAAGGACGACGCGGCGTTCCTTGAGAAATTCGACGCGGCGAAGAAGGGCAACAAGCAGCGGCTGGCGGAGCGCCTGAACCGCACGCAGGGCGTAATCCTGCGCCCGGACGACATTTTCGACGTGCAGGCGAAGCGGCTTCACGAATACAAGCGCCAGCTGATGAACGCGCTGGCCATCCTGATTCTGTACAACCGCATTGTGGACGACCCGAATTACGCCATTCATCCGCGCACGTACCTGTTCGGCGCGAAGGCCGCGCCCGGCTACTACCGCGCCAAGCTGATCATTCGCCTGATCAACGAAATCGCGCGGCTGGTGGACGCGAATCCCCGCGCGCGCGAGCTCTTGAAGGTCGTGTTTGTGGAAAACTACTGCGTGTCCGCGGCCGAGGTGCTGATGCCGGCGGCCGAGGTAAGCGAGCAGCTTTCCACCGCGGGCAAGGAGGCCAGCGGAACCGGCAACATGAAGTTCATGATGAACGGCGCGGTGACCGTCGGCACGATGGACGGCGCGAACGTGGAAATCTTCGACGCGGTGGGCGCGGACAACATCTACATCTTCGGCATGACGGCCGAGGAGGTAGAGGCCGCCCACGCGCAGCCCAGCCGCGCCAGCAGCATCTTTGAAACCAACGCCGAGATTCGCCGCGCGCTGACGCAGCTGATCGACGGCACGCTGTGCCCCGGCGAGCCCGGAATCTTCCGCGACCTGTACCATTCGCTGCTCTTCGGCGACGGCAGCAGCTTTGCCGACCAGTATCTGGTGCTCTCCGACCTGCCAAGCTACCTGCGCGCGCAGGCCGCCATCGGCAGGGACTATCAGGATCGCCGCGCGTGGACGCGCAAGGCGGTCATCAACACCGCCCGCTCGTGGATTTTCGCCAGCGACCGCACCATCGGCGAATACAACGACAAGGTGTGGCATCTGGACAAGGTGCAGCTATGACCGGGCTGTGGCATGACCCATATCTGAACCTCGATCGCTTCCCGCTGGGCGCCGTGCCCGCGGGAAGCGCCGTTCGTCTGCGCCTGCGCGTGTCGGGAGAGTCGGAGCGCGCGTTCGTGCGCCTGTGGCGCGGCGGCGGCGAGGAATGGGCGCCGATGCACGCCCTGTCCGAAAGCGCCTATGAGGCCGACGTGCCGGTCGGCCGCGAGAAGGGGCTTCTGTGGTACTATTTCGTGGTAGATACGCCGGAGGGGCGCGTGTACGCCGGCAAGCCGGAAAACGACGTGTGCGGCTGCTTTGACCGCGAGCCGCCGTCGTTTCAGATTACCGTGTACGACCCCGCGTTCGAAGCGCCCGAATGGATGCGCGACAGCGTGATGATGCAGATCATGGTCGATCGCTTCTTCATCGGCGGCAGGGTCAATCCCCCGGCCGGGCGCGGCGCGTACCTGCACAGAAGCTGGAACGAGCGGCCCGACCTGCGCCTCGCCTCCGCGGACGGCGACGCGGAAGCCATCGATTTCTTCGGCGGCAATTTGGAGGGCGTGCGCGAGAAGCTCTCCTACCTGAAGGATTTGGGCATCGGCGCAATCTATCTGAACCCGATTTTCCGCGCCCGCAGCAACCACAAATACGACGTGGGCGACTATCGCGAAATCGACCCGTCGTTCGGCACGGAAAAGGACTTCGAGCGCCTGACGCGCGAGGCCGCCGATGCGGGCATCCGCGTGGTGCTGGACGGCGTGTTTTCCCATACCGGCGCGGACAGCCGGTATTTCAACCGCTACGGAACCTATCCCTCCGTCGGCGCGTATCAGTCGCCCGATTCGCCCTACGCGAAATGGTACCGCATCGACCCCAAAACCGGCAAATACGACAGCTGGTGGGGCATCGAAACGCTGCCGAACGTAAACGAAACCGAGCCGTCGTTTCTGAATTTCATCGTAAACGGCGACGACAGCGTGATCGCGCACTACCTGCGAAGCGGCGCGTCCGGCTGGCGGCTGGACGTGGCCGACGAGCTGCCGATGGAGTTCATCCGCGCGCTGCGCCTTCGCGCGAAGGCCGTGGACGCGCAGAGCTGCGTGATCGGCGAGGTATGGGAAGATCCCTCAAACAAGGTGAGCTACGGCCGCCCGCGCAGCTACGCGCTGGGCGACACGCTGGACAGCGCCATGAACTATCCGCTTCGCGACGCGGTGCTCGCGTTCTTCCTCGGGAAAAAGGACGCGTACCAGCTGGCGAACGCCGTGAACCATCAGCTGTCTACGCTTCCGAAGCCCATGCTGTATTCCATGATGAACCTGCTCGGCAGCCACGATAAGCCGCGCGCGATTAACGTGCTGGCGGGACTTGAAAACCTCGAACCTCCGCGCGGGGAACGCGCCTTCACGCCGCTTACGGCCGAGCAATACGCCCTTGGCCGCGAGCGCTTTGCCCGCGCGTTCGAGCTGATCACACTGCTGCCCGGCATGCCCTGCCTGTACTATGGCGACGAGGCCGGCCTGACCGGCATGGGCGACCCCTTCTGCCGCCTGCCCTACCCGTGGGGCCGCGAGGATCGCGCCCTTCAAATGCGCGTTCAGGCGCTCATCCGCCGCCGGAACGGCTCCGAGCTTCTTCGCCGCGGAGATACCGCCCTTCGCGCCATCACCCCCGACGCCCTCGAAATCACCCGCACGCTCAATGGCGTGTCGAAGGCCTTCACCGTAACGCGAAGCATCTGACCGAGGCAAATTAACGCTTTCTTCGTTGACATTCCCTCGGCGTTCCTGTAAAATACCCGCAATTCAGGGTCTTTAAGACGGTACAGAGATGCCGATAAGACGCGGAATCGTGCTTTGCATGCGCCCGATCTGCATCCGTCATGGACTGCAGGTCGTTTTTTTGTCTGCGAGACTTCTGAAGAAAATCGTATCCGCAGCGCGGAGAAAGGAAGTTAACCCTATGGCGAAGCAGACACAGACAACAGTGGACGTAGACTACACGAGCGAGCGCGTGCCCGCGCAGGCGCGCAGGGGCTTCTGGCCCATGTTCTTCATCATGCTGGGCTTCACGTTCTTCTCGGCCAGCATGTGGACGGGCGTAGATCTGGCGAACGGGCTGGATCTTCGCGGCTTCATCATGGTCATCCTGCTGGGCGGCGTGATTCTGGCGGCGTACACCGGCGCGCTGGGCTACATCGGC
The DNA here is from genome assembly GCA_963618055.1 of bacterium. GTDB lineage: Bacteria > Bacillota > Clostridia > Christensenellales > Aristaeellaceae > SFHK01. The sequence goes on from CAVERI010000016.1 coordinate 18,331, forward strand.
GCGAAAACCGGCCTTTCCTTCGACCTTCTGGCTCGCCGCGCCTTCGGCGCGAAGGGCTCCTACCTGCCCTCGGCCATGATCGCGCTGACGCAGATCGGCTGGTTCGGCGTGGGCGCGGCCATGTTCGCCATTCCCGCCGCGCAGGTGCTGGCGCCGGAATCCAAGGTGCTGCCCTACCTGCTGGTGCTCGCGGTGGGCGTGTGCATGACCACCTCGGCCTACTTCGGCATTAAGGGACTGGAAATCGTGTCCTACGTATCCGTGCCGCTGATCGCCATTCTGGGCACCTACGCCATGGTGACCGCCACGGTGCAGGGCGGCGGCCTTACGGCGATTTTCGCCAAGTCCACCGGCACGCTGACGATCTTCTCCGGCGTGGGTCTGGTCATCGGCTCGTTCGTCAGCGGCGGCACGGCCACACCGAACTTCACCCGCTTCGCGCGCGGCAATCAGGCGGCTATCTGGACGACGGTCATCGCCTTCTTCATCGGCAACACGCTGATGTTCTGCTTCGGCGGCGTGGCGGGCGCGTTCGTGGGCAGCAACGACATCTTCTGGGTCATGATCGAGCTGAATCTGGGCGTGTTCGCCTTCCTCGTGCTGGGCGCGAACATCTGGACGACCAACGACAACGCGCTCTACACCGGCGCGCTGGGTCTGGCCAACATCACCGGCAAAAAGAAAAAGCCCATGGTTCTCTTCGCGGGCGTGATCGGCACGCTGGCCGCGATGTGGCTGTACAACAACTTCTGCGACTGGCTCACCCTGCTGAACGCGACGCTTCCGGCGGTCGGCGTCATCCTGATTGCGGACTTCTTTGTGAACCGCAAGGCCTACGAGGGCGACGAGCCCGCGAACCGGCCGGTAAACTGGGCGGCAATCGTGGGCGTGGTCGCCGGCGCGGTGGTGGGCAACCTCACCGGCGGCAACCTCGTGCCGGGTTTCACCTTCGGCATTGCCGCCATCAACAACATGGTCGTGGCCGTCGCCTGCTATCTGGCGGGGCGGGTTCTTTCAAAAAAATAAGGCGGGAGGAAGCGCGAAATGCTGTATCGCAATCTGTATATCGAAAACGCGTCGGAGCTTCAGGACATTCGAGTGGAAAACGGCAAATTTACCGAGATCGGCCAAAATCTCGCGGCGAAGCCCGGAGAGGAAGCTCGGGATTTCGGCGGCTGTCTGGCGCTGCCGCCGCTGATTGAGAGCCACGTGCATCTGGATACCTGCCTGACCGCGGGCGACCCGGTGTGGAACCAGTCCGGAACGCTGTTTGAGGGCATCGAATGCTGGGCGCTGCGAAAGGAAAAGCTGACGAAGGCGGACGTGCGCGAGCGCGTGAACCGCGCGGTGCGCCTGTACGCGGCCAACGGCGTTCAGTACATCCGCACGCACGTGGACGTGACCGACCCGAAGCTCACGGCCATGGAGGCGCTGCTCGAGCTTCGAGACGAGCTGAAGGATTTTGTGACGCTGCAAATCGTCGCCTTCCCGCAGGAGGGCATCGAGAGCTATCCGAACGGCCGCCAGCTGATGGAGGACGCGGTGCGCATGGGCGCGGACTGCGTGGGCGCGATTCCGCACTTCGAGTTCACGCGGGAATACAGCGTGTCCTCGCTGAATTTCGCCGTGGCGCTGGCCGAGAGGTACGACAAGCTGGTAGACGTGCATTGCGACGAAATCGACGACGAGGCCTCCCGCGGGCTGGAAACGCTGGCCGCGCGCGCCTATGAAACCGGCCTTGCCGACCGCGTGACCGCCAGCCACACCACCGCCATGCACTCCTACAACAACGCCTACGTGCAGCGCCTGATGCGGCTTCTGAAGCTGAGCCGAATCAACTTCGTGTCCAATCCGCTTGTGAACACCCACCTGCAGGGGCGCGTGGACACCTATCCCAAGCGCCGCGGCATCACCCGCGTGAAGGAGCTGACCGAAGCGGGAATCAACGTATCCTTCGGCCATGACGACATCTTCGACCCGTGGTATCCCATGGGCACCGGCGCGCTGCGCGACGTGGTTTTCATGGGTCTGCACGTGTGCCAGATGATGGGCTATGGCGACATCATGAATTCCTACAAATTCATCTCCACCAACGCTGCCAAGACGCTCCACCTCGGCGATTCCTACGGCATCCGCGAGGGCAACCCGGCCAGCTTCATCGTGCTGGACGCGAAAAACTATTACGACGCGCTCAACCATAACGCCGCCGTGCGCCTTTCCTGCAAAAACGGCCGCGTGCTCGCCGAAACCGAGCCCGCCGCCGCCCGCGTGACGTTCTGACAAACATCCCATGCCAAAGCCGCGGCCTTCCTCCCTCATGGAAGAAAGCCGCGGCTTTCCCTATGTGAAAATCTTACACACGCACCTCGTCCGTGCCGTCGCCCGTGCCGCAGGCTTCGAGGACGGGGCGAACCGCCTCCTCGACAAACGCGCGGGTCTGCGACGGCGCGCAGCCGATGAACTGCTTCACATCCAGAATCTCGGCGAGCGCCGCGTCGTCCAGATGGAACGCGGGATCGGCCTTCAGCTTGTCGAGCAGGTCGTTCTCGCCGCCCTCCAGCTTCACGCGCGCCGCCGTTTCCACGCTGTATTCGCGAATTTTCTCGTGCAGCTTCTGCCGGTCGCCGCCCAGCTCCACCGCACGCATGAGGATGTTTTCCGTGGCCATGAACGGCATTTCCTCGTTCAGGTGCCGCCGCATCACGCCCGGGTACACGCGCCCGCCGGAGATCAGGTTGCGGCACAGCGTCAGAATCGCGTCGGTGGCAAGGAACGCCTCGGGCAGGGCGATGCGCCGGTTGGCGGAATCGTCCAGCGTGCGCTCCATCCACTGTGTGGCTGCCGTCCACGCCGGGTTCAGCGCGTCGGTCATGACGTAGCGCGCCAGCGAACACACGCGCTCGCTGCGCATCGGGTTGCGCTTGTAGGCCATTGCCGAGGAGCCGACCTGCTCGCTCTCGAACGGCTCGTCAAATTCCTTCAGGTGCGAAAGCAGCCGCAGATCGGTCGCCATCTTCGACGCGCTCTGCGCGATGCCGCTTAAAACGTTCAGCACAAACGCGTCCACCTTGCGGGTGTACGTCTGTCCGGAAACCGCCACGCACGATTCAAAGCCCATCTTGCGCGCGATCAGCCCCTCGAGCGCCCGAACCTTGCTCTCGTCGCCGTTAAACAGCATCAGGAAGCTGGCGCCGGTGCCCGTCGTGCCCTTGCAGCCCAGCGGCTTCAGCCGCGAAAGCTCGAACGTCAGGCGGTCGAAATCCATCAGAAAATCCTGCAGCCACAGCGTCGCGCGCTTGCCCACCGTCGTGGGCTGCGCCGCCTGAAAATGCGTGTACGCCAGCGTCGGCACGTCGGCGTTCTTCAGCGCGAAGTCGGACAGCGCCGAAAGCACGCCCAGAAGCTGCCCGCGAAGGCTCTTCAGCGCCTCCGAAAGCTGCCACACGTCCGTGTTGTCGCCCACATAGCAGCTCGTCGCGCCCAGATGCAGAATCGGGCCCGCCTTGGGGCACTGGTCGGCGAACGCGCGCAGATGCGCCATCACGTCGTGCCGCAGGCGCTTCTCGTAGGCTGCCGCCGCGTCGTAGTCCACATCGTTCAGATGGGCGCGAATCTCGTCCAGCTGCTCGTCCGTAATGTCCAGCCCCAGCTCCTTCTCCGCCTCGGCCAGATACAGCCACATCCTCCGCCACGAAGTGAACTTGAAATCGGGCGAAAAGATATACTGCATCCGCGCGGACGCGTACCGCTCGCACAGCGGGGATTCATATCGTTCCTTCACCAATCGCCGCCTCCGTTCGTCATGAAGTCGTTTTCAAAAGGAAGAGCTCGCCGCTCAGCGCGCCTTCCGGTAAATTGCCAGCCGCCGGATGAGGAAGTTCCACACGAACACCAGCCCCGTGGCGATCACCTTGGACAGCATCTCGCTCCAGCCAAGCGCATCCACCAGCGCGAACATGATGCCCATGTTCAGAAGCAGCCCGATCACCGCTGCCAGATATACCCCGGCGATTTCGACCGCCACGCCGCGCTCGCTCTTCTTGAACACCAGCAGTCGGCCGAGGCCCCAATTCGCGAACGTGGACACGGTGTACGCGATCACCGTCGCCCACTGATGATGCAGCCCGAGCTTCGCGTTCAGAAGCCAGAAAAACGCCCACTCCACCAGCGTCGCGCCGCCGCCCACAAGCAAATATTTCAAAAACTGCCGAATCGCCCCGTCAGGCTTTCCGCTTCGAAATTCATCCCACAATTCCCGAATCTTTTCCATTTCAGCCTCCGCCGCATCCTGCCGCTCTCAATCACCCGTCGTCCTTCGCGCCGGGAGCTCGCTCCGCCTCCTTCATGTAGACGAACGCAAGCCCAAATCGGTTTCATACGGTTCAATAATCGAACAAAAAAGCAACCGCATATGCGGTTGCTTTACACCTCCATGGGGACTCGAACCCCAGTTTTCGCCGTGAGAGGGCGACGTCTTAGACCGCTTGACCATGGAGGCATCTGGCTGGCGAACTAGGATTCGAACCTAGAATGAACGAGTCAGAGTCGTTAGTGTTACCGTTACACCATTCGCCATCATGTCGACCGAGCACAACGTGCCCGACCAACAAAAAGCATTATACACATCTCCCGCCCAAATGTCAATGCCTTTTTGCGATTTTACAGAAACTGCGTTTTTGTCGTGCTTTGTCCTTCTCCTTGAACGGAACGGTCAAGACCCCGCCCTATGTGTGGAGTTTTGGTTAAAGGTTCCGGGAAGGCATTGACGGATGGAATACATTCTTATATAATATGTAATTGCGCATCCTTGCCCTGAGGTACCTGTTCAGGGCCGCAAGTCCATAAGGAGGTGAGTAAGCAAATGAACCAATACGAAGTCATGTACGTCATCGACACCGCTCTTGAAGAGCAGGCGCGTAATGAGCTCATCAACCGCTTCTCCAACCTCGTCGCCCAGAATGGCGGCACGGTTGATCGCGTAGACGAGTGGGGCAAGCGCCGTCTGGCGTATGCCATCAACTACAAGACCGAGGGCTATTATGTGCTGATGTACATCACCGCGCCCGCGGATCTTCCCCGTGAGCTCGAGCGTAACTTCAGAATCGCAGACGCCGTTCTCCGTTCCCTCGTGATCCGTTTTGAGGGCCCGATTCCCGCCAAGCGCGAGCCGCTGAAGCCCTTCGCAGCGCGTGAAGCCGCGCCCGCGGCCGAGGCATCCGCCGAAGCCGCCGCGCCCGCCGAGGCTGCCGCTCCCGCGGAAGCCCCTGCTGAGGAAGCGGATTCCGAAGCCCCCAAGGCTGAAATCGAGTAACAATCAGGCCGGAACCGAAAGCAGGTGCTTGTTATGAACAAAGCGTTTCTCATCGGAAACCTGACCCGTGATCCCGAAATGCGCACCACCGCAAGCGGAACGTCGGTTTGCACGTTCTCCATCGCGGTCAACCGCCGGTTTGCCAACCAGCAGGGCGTGCGCGAAGCGGATTTTATCAACATCGTCGCGTGGCGTCAGCTGGCCGACCTTTGCGGCCGCTACCTGTCCAAGGGCCGCAAGTGCGCGGTTGTGGGCAGCATTCAGACCCGTACCTATGATGCGCAGGACGGATCGAAGCGCCATGTAACCGAAGTCGTCGCGGATGAGGTGGAATTCCTTGGCGGCCCGAACGATGGCGGCCGTCCTCGCACGGACGATATTCCGCTGCCGCCGGAGCCCTCGGAGGGCGCGGCTCAGTCCCGCTCCGCCGAAATGCAGGAAGTGGATGACGACGAGCTGCCGTTCTAATATCATCGCTTTCTTACGCTATTAAAGGAGGATTAGGCATGTCTGAAGATAGAGGCGATCGCGCTCGCCGTCCCCGCGGCCGCAAGCCGCGCAGGAAGGTTTGCACGTTCTGCGTAGACAAAATCCAGCATATCGATTACAAAGATATCGCTCGCCTGCGCCGCTTTACCAGCGAGCGCGGCAAGATTCTGCCCCGGCGCATGTCCGGAACCTGTGCGAAGCATCAGCGCCAGCTGTCCACCGCGATTAAGCGCGCGCGCCAGATTGCGCTTCTGCCGTACACCACGGACTAAGACGATTTCCGCCCTCCGCGCCGCGCAGGTGACGCGAAGCGCTATCGTCTGAAACCTCGAAAGGGGGGATTGTCTCCGGTTGACCGCTCGGTCAGGGGGCAGTCCTCCTTTTTCTCTGTTTTGCGCGCCGCAAACCACGCCCCGCGACCTGCGCCTGCGCCCGCGAC
>CAVERI010000016.1:24664-38728 GCA_963618055.1 bacterium
CGACTTGCGCCCGCGTGCCGCGAACTGCGCTCCGCGCCTGCGACTTGCGCCCGCGACCTGCGCCTGCGCGCCGCGACCTGCGCCTGTGCGCCGCGAACCGCGCCCAGCGCCCGTGTGCCGCGAACCGCGCCCAGCGCCCGCGCGCTGCGAACCGCGCCCGCGAGCCGCGAACCGCGCCCCACACCAGCGCCCCGCGCCCGCGACTTGCGTCCGCGCCCCGCGAACCACGTCCCGCGAACTGCGCCCGCGTGCCGCGAACCGCGCTTGTGCGCTGTGAACTGCACTTGCGCGCTGTGAATCGCACCCGTGCATCGTGACCAGTGCCCGCGTACCGCGAACCGCGCCCGTGTGCCGCGAACCGCGTCTGCGCGCCGTGAATTGCGTTTGTGCACCGTGAATCGTGACCGCGTGTCGCGACTTGTACCCGGACACCGCGACTACGCGTCGCGAACTGCGTTCACGAGCTACGTTCCGCGTCTGCGCGTTGTGTTCACGTGAACCGCGCTCGCGTGCCGCGTCCGCGAGTCGTGAATTATGCCCGCGTGCTGCGAATTGCATCCGCGAGCAATGTTCCTTGTTTGTGCGCCGTATCATGTGCCCGCCGCGCTGCGAGTCGCAAGCTGTGTGACGAATTGCAAATTGTGTTCGTGTGTCGTGTGGTGGGGGATGCGGCGCGATTTGCGTTGGGCGTGGGAATGCGAGAGGAAATTCATCTTGCCGTGTATGCGGCGAGAACAAACAAAAGATAAGCAAAGGAGCACTGCCATGATTCCGCGACCGGGCCGCTACCGCGATTTCGCGGGCGGAGAATATGAAGTGATCGGTACCGCCCGCCGCCTTGAGGGCGGCGACGAGGTTCTGTTTCGCGCGCTGAACGAGGCGGGCGCGCCTTTGTATGTCTGCGCGCCCGAAAAGTGGGTGGAAATGCTCACCCGCGGCGCGGACGATTTTTCCGCGCCGGAGGACGTGCCGCTGCCGCCCGAGCCGCCGGAGGCGGACGACCTTTCGGAAATGCCCGCGTTTATGGATCTACCCGACTTCGCGGAGGAAGCGCCCGCTTCAGCGGAGACGTATCCCTTCCCGGACGAACCGTCGGCGAAGCGGACGGATGGCCGGAGCAATGGTGCGTTCTTTGACGAGCCGAAGCCGTTCCCAAAGAGCGGAAAGAACGGAGACGCGGCGAAGCTGTTCCAAAAGAACGGAGGAACCGGCGGCGCGTCGAGAGCGTTTCAAACGGCGACGGCTCTGCCGTATGCGGATTCGGCGTTTCAGACGGACGGCGAGGGCGGCGCGGTGATCGACGCGCTGCTTGCGAAGGCGGCGTTTCAGAATGCGGACGACGCTTCCTTTGACGCGCCGCGCGATTCGGGAGAGGTGCGGAAGGCGCGCGTGACAGGCGACATTCACGCGATTCTCAAAAGCGTATACGGCTACGGCGCGTTCCGCGAGGGGCAGGAGGACGTGATTCAGGCCATTTTGGACGGCCGGGACGTGCTGGGCGTGATGCCCACCGGCGCGGGCAAGAGCCTGTGCTATCAGATTCCCGCGCTGGCCATGGAGGGCTGCGCCATCGTGATTTCCCCGCTGATTTCGCTGATGAAGGATCAGGTGAACGCGCTCACGCAGGCGGGCGTGCCCGCGGCGTTTCTGAACAGCTCGCTCACCGAGCGGCAGACCGCGGCGGCGCTGTCCAACGCGCGCGGCGGGAAGTATAAGATTATCTACGTCGCGCCGGAGCGGCTTCTGACGGAGCGCTTCCTTTCGCTGACGGCGCAGCTGAACCTGAGCATGATCGCCGTGGACGAGGCGCATTGCATCTCCCAGTGGGGGCAGGATTTCCGGCCGGCGTATCTGGATATTCCGAAGTTCATTCGCCGCCTGCCCGCGCGGCCGCGGCTGTGCGCGTTCACGGCCACGGCGACGGAGCGCGTGCGCGCGGACATTCGCCGCCTGATCGGCCTTCAGGAGCCGTTTGAGCTGGTCACCGGCTTCGACCGGCCGAACCTGTATTACCGCGTGCTGCGTCCCGCGAACAAGCGCGAGGCGCTGACCGAGCTTCTGAACGGCTACCGCGGCATGAGCGGCGTCATCTATTGCGCCACGCGCAAGCAGGTGGAGGAAATCTGCGACAGCCTGAAGCGCGACGGCTTCCGCGCCACGCGCTATCACGCGGGGCTGTCCGACGACGAGCGCCGCCGCAATCAGGACGCGTTCGCCATGGACGACAGCGGCGTGATGGTGGCCACGAACGCCTTCGGCATGGGCATCGACAAGTCGGACGTGCGGTTTGTGATTCACTACAGCATGCCCAAGGACGTCGAAAGCTACTATCAGGAGGCCGGGCGCGCGGGGCGCGACGGCGAGCGCGCCGACTGCGTGCTTCTGTACAGCGCGCAGGATATGGTCACGCAGAGCTTTTTCATCGACCACATGGGCGAGGAATCGAACCTCAGCCCGGAGGACGCGGCGAAGCTCAAGGAGCAGGCGCGCGCGCGGCTGATCGCCATGCAGGGCTACGCGCGAACCGACGGCTGCCTGCGGGCGTACATCCTGCGCTACTTCGGCGAAAAGACCGCGGGCAAGTGCGGCCGCTGCGGCAACTGCGCCCGCCCGGCGGCGCAGATCGACGTGACGCCCGTGGCGCTGAACATCGTGAAGTGCGTGTCGGAGAGCGGCCAGCGCTTCGGGGCCAGCGTCGTCGCCGCCGTGCTCGCGGGCAGCAAGGAGGAACGTCTGCTGCAATACCGGCTCGACATGCTGAACAGCTACGGCGCGCTTTCGCAATATGAGCGCTCGTCCATTTCCCAGCTGATCGACCGCATGGTGGAGAAGGGTTTTCTGAAGCGCGTGGGCGACGAGTATCCGATTTTGAAGCTCGGCGCGAACGCGCGGGCGCTGGTCGACGGCAGCATGCGCATGAAGGACTATTCGCTGCCGGCGGTAAAGGGCGAAACGGCGAAAAAGCGCCGCGCCGCGCGCGCGTCGAAGCAGGAAGCGGAGGTCACCACCGAATCCGAGGCGCTGTTTCAGGCGCTTCGAAGGCTGCGCACGAAAATCGCCGAGGAAAAGCACGTGCCGCCCTATGTGGTGCTGACCGACGCGGCGCTGCGCGACATGAGCGCCAAGCGCCCGCATAGCCGGGAGGATATGCTTCTTGTGAGCGGTGTGGGCGAAGCGAAAATGAAGGCTTACGGCGAGCGATTCCTTGAGGAAATCGCGGACTTCGAGAAGCGCGAGCGGTAAAACCGCTCCGCTTCCGCGTGGATGAGCTTCCTTTCGCGAAGCGGCGAAGCCGTTCCGGCGGCACGGGAGAAGGGGACGGGCACTGGGAGGGTTCAAATCGGAAACGTGGAACGCGGGAGGACTGCGTATGGAGAACGGTAAGAGACCCGTAATCGCCGTGGTGGGCGGCATGAATCTGGACGTGACCGGCAGCGTGTCCACGCCGCTGCGCGCCCGCGATTCCAACATCGGCGCGATTCGCTTCGCGCCGGGCGGCGTGGGGCGAAACATCGCCGAAAGGCTGGCGCGCGCCGGGGCTCACGCGAAGCTGTATACCTGCGTGTCCGACGATTTCGTCGGGCGGACTTTGGAGGCCGCCTGCCGGGACGCGGGCATAGACCTTTCCATGGCGCGGCGCGTGCATGGGAGGGGCGGCTGCTATATGTCCGTGCACGGGCCGGACGGCGATATGGCCGTGGCCGTGAACGATATGGCGCTGATGGAAAGCCTGACGGTTTCGTATCTGGAGGCCGTGCTGCCCGACGTGAACCGGGCGGACGCGTGCGTCGTGGAAGCGAACCTGTCCGAGGCGTGCATCGGCTATCTGGCGGAGCACCTGCGCGTGCCCGTCGCCGCCGACCCGGTGAGCGGGGTCAAGGCGGCTCGTCTGCGCCCGCTGCTTCAGCGTCTGGACGCGCTGAAGCCGAACCGCGACGAGGCGCGGCTCCTGACCGGCGAAACCACCTGCGAGGCCGCGGCGCGCGCGCTTCTGAAAAAGGGCGTGAAGCGCGTCATCCTGTCCATGGGCGCGGGCGGCGCGTACTACGCCGACGCGGCCGGCGCGGGCACAATCGTTCCCGCCGAACGCTTCACCTGTCAGGCCACCGGCGCGGGCGACGCCATGTGCGCCGGAATCGCGCTGGCGCTGGCCGAAAGCGGCACCGCCCGCGACTGCGCCGAGCGCGGCATGCGGATGAGTCAGACGCTCCTGCGCGCGCGCCAGAACGGGGAAGCCGAGGAGGCCGCGCCGTTCTGAAAGGCGTTCGAACGACTCCGGCGTTTCCACGTGACCGCCAAAATCGTGCGGATGACGATCGAAAACGGAACCCTCCGCGACTGCGCCGAGCGAGGCATGCAAACGAGACAAGCACTCCTGCGCGAGCGCCAGAACGGGGAAGCCGAAGAAGCCGCGCCATTTTAACAGGCATTCAAACGCTCCGGCATTCCACGGGCGGCGCGGACGCTGGCCGAAAACGGTGTGCCTATGGGAAGATGGACGCGAAGAGAACGGGAAACTGAGATTGGGAGGGACGGGAAGGATGAACGCGAGGCAGAACTCCATGAAGCTCATGAAGGAAGCGCTGATTTTGACCGCGGCGGTGGCGATTATCGCGGCGGCGGTGTATTTTTTCCTGATGCCCAGCCACACGTCCGTCAGCAGCATTTCCGGGCTTGGCATTGTGCTGTCCAATTTTGTGCCGCTTCCGCTGTCGGCCATCACGATGATTCTGAACGTCGCCCTTCTGATCATCGGCTTTCTCACCTGCGGCAGGGAGTTCGGGGCGAAGACGGTGTACACCAGCGTGATGCTGCCTTTGTTTCTGTGGGTGTTTGAGAAGCTGTTTCCGAACTTCGTCTCCATGACGGACAGTCAGGAGCTGGACGTGCTTTGCTACATACTGGTGGTCAGCGTCGGCCTGAGCATTCTTTTCAATCGCAACGCGTCGTCCGGCGGGCTGGATATTGTGGCAAAGATCATGAATAAATACCTGCACATGGAACTGGGGAAGGCTATGTCCTTGGCGGGTCTGTGCGTGGCGCTGTCGGCGGCGTTTGTGTATGACAAGAAGACGGTAGTTCTGAGCGTGCTCGGCACGTATTTCAACGGTATCGTGCTGGACTATTTTATCTTTGACAACAACCGAAAGCGCCGCGTGTGCATCATCACCGAGAAGAAGGACGCGCTTCGGCAGTTCATCATCCACGACCTGCACAGCGGCGCGACGATTTATGAAGCCATCGGCGCGTATAATCTGGAAAAGCGCGAGGAAATCATCACCATCGTGGACAAGAGCGAATACCAGAAGCTGATGAATTTCATCAACCGGGAAGACCCGAAGGCGTTTATCACCATCTATAACGTGTCCAATATGCAATATCAGCCAAAAAACCGGGCGTGAAAGGATTTCGAGGCTCACGTCGCGTTTCGGCAGGTAAGCAAAAATAATCGTGTTTATTTGCGCGAATATTTTTGCTTTTTATGTTGATTTTTACATGAATATCGGCTATACTATCTTTAGTACCCTTGAGGAGGGCTGATGATGGAGCGGAAGATTATGGGCTTTCTGGAGACGTGGAAGGAAAACGCGCACCGCAAGCCTCTGATTTTACAGGGCGCGAGGCAGGTCGGGAAGACATATTCCATTCTGGCGTTCGGGCGCGCGTACTATGAAAACGTGGCGTATTTCAACTTTGAAACCAATCCACGGCTGAACGAGACCTTCGCGGAGAGCATCAGCCCCGATTATCTGATACCGATTTTGTCCCATATCGCGGGGCAGACGATCGTGAAGGAAAAAACGCTGATCGTATTCGACGAGGTGCAGCTTTGCGAACGGGCGCTGACCTCGCTTAAGTATTTTTGCGAGGACGCGCCGGAGTATCACATCGTGGCGCTCGGCAGCCTGCTTGGCGTTGCGGTAAACCGGGCGCAATTCTCCTTTCCTGTCGGAAAGGTCGATATGAAAACGCTGTATCCCATGGATATGGAGGAATTCATGCTGGCGCTCGGCGAGGGCGAACTGGCTGCGCGAATCAAAGAATGCTTCCGAACTGACACGCCGCTGCCTTCGGCCTTGCACGACGCGGCAATGCGGCTTTACCGTCAGTATTTGGTGGTCGGCGGCATGCCGGAATGCGTGCTGCAATTCGCTGAAACGAAGGACTATATCCTCGTTCGCCATACGCAGGATACGATTCTCGCGAGCTATCTGAATGATATGAGCAAATACAACACCCTGAATGAAATCAAGAAAACCAGACTGGCCTACGACAACATCACCGTTCAGCTTTCAAAGAAGAACACCCGTTTCCAATATAAGCTGATTAAGAAGGGCGGGCGTGCCTCCGAATTTGAAAACGCGATTGAGTGGCTGTGCCTGTCCGGCATCGTGTCACGGGTGTATAAGGTGGAGCAGATCAAAAAGCCGCTGGAAAACTACCGCGATATTGACGCGTTCAAGATTTACGTGTCCGATTTGGGGCTGCTTTGCGCCAAGAAGGATTTAGCCGCCAACGACGTTCTGTATATGGTGGATGAATTGAGCGACTTCAAGGGCGGCATGGCGGAGAACTACGTCCATGTGCAGCTTTCCATAAACGGTTATCGCACCTACTATTGGGAATCCGAGCGCGGCGCAGAAATCGATTTCATCATTCAGCGCGACGGGCAGCTCATTCCCATCGAGGTCAAGTCCGCCGACAACACCCGCGCCAAAAGCCTGAAGGTGTATATGGACGCTTACAAGCCCGCGTATGCCATCAAGCTCTCCGCGAAGAACTTCGGCTTTGAGGAAGGCAAAAAGATTGTGCCCCTCTACGCCGCGTTTTGCGTCTGAACGAACGATTGCCAAAAAAGCGAACCCTGCTTGAGCGCGGGATTCGCTTTTATGTTAGGGGTGGCTTACTTTTCCAGCTTACGGATCAGGTGGAGGACTTCCTTGAGCTCCTCGGGCTTTACACGGTCGCAGTCCCTTTCCGCAAGCACGCAGTCGGTGAAGTAGCGGATCTCGTTATAGTAGGCGTTGGTCTTGGGCAGGTTGATGCCGTTTTCCTCGCCGGCGGGCTCGTCGGAGAGCTTTTCCTCGGTGCCGTCGTCGTGGAAGATGGTCAGCTCGCCGTTTTTGAATTCCAGCACGGCCTTTTCAAACTGGAAGCGGAAGCCGCTCTGGAATTTATACGTGCAGTCGAACCACGCGGCCTCGGTGGCGATAAAGAAATCGTCAAAGTGGTAGATGGCGTGGATATAGTCCTGCCGCTCGTTACGCGCGCGGTCACAGACCACGTTTTTGGGCGAGCCGAAGGTGGCGATGATGAAGTCGAGGTCGTGGATGTGCAGGTCGAACGGCACAAGGCCGCTGCGCTCGGGGTCGCGCATCCAGTTATCCCACGACCATTTGGGCATGTTGCCCAGCCGGAGCATGGTTCCGCTCAAAAGCTTTCCGTAGCGGCCGGTATGATACGCGTCCGCCAGCGCCATATACTCGCGCCAGAAGCGCAGCACCTGCGCGACCATCACGCGGCGGTTCGCCCTGCGGGCGGCGTTATATACGCGGTCAACGTCGCGCATTTTAAGGGAAACCGGCTTTTCGGTGAGCACGTGGCAGCCGTGCTTTAAGGCCTTCACGGCGTAGTCCGCGTGCAGGTAGGTGGGCAGACAGATGTCCACGACGTCCGGCTTTTCCCTGCGCAGCATGGTTGAAAAATCGAGATAGCCGCTGCAGCCGGTTTCGTCCACGAACACCTGATACTTTTCCGCGCGCACGTCGCACGCGCCGACGATTTTGGCTTCCGGAATCAGCTTCCAGCTGTTCAGGTGGGAGCGGCTGATGCCGCCGCAGCCCACGATAGCGACCTTCAACATATCAAATCAACGCCTCCAGATAGGCCTTCGTGTCCAGAATGTCGATGCGCTGCTGCTCGCCGGAGATTTCGCGCTCGATGGTGAGGGAGCCGTCGAAGCCGTGCGCCCTGAGACCCTCGATCAGCTTCGGGAAGTCGACCTTGCCGGCGCCGACCTTGACCTCCGGGCCGAGATGGCGGCCGTTGGTGGGATACAGGCCGTCCTTGGCGTGCACGCCGCGCACGTAATCGCCGAACACGTCCAGCGCGTCCACGGGGTTCGCCATGCCGTACATCACGAGGTTCGCGGGGTCGAGGTTCACAAACAGGTTGCCCGTGCCCACGTCCTCAAACAGGCGCAGAAGCGTGACCGGCGTTTCCTGTCCGGTTTCGAACAGAAGGTTCTGGCCTTCCTTCTTGAGCGTGTTCGCGAGGAACTTGATCGCCGCGAGGAAACCGGGATAGTTGGGGTCGCAGGGCAGCGCCGGGATGAAGCCCATGTGGGTGACGACGTTTTCCACGCCGATCTTGCGGGCGAACGCCGCGCCGTCCAGCAGGTTGTTCAGGCGCGCGTGGCGGTATTCCACGGGCACCAGACCCAGCGTCTGCGGGCCCTCGGTGAAGTTCCAGAACTTGGGGCCGACCCAGCCGCACCAGAAGGCGGTGATGGTGAAGTCCAGCTCCCTGCACAGCGCGCTGATTTCGGCGGCGCTTTCGTCTGTCCAGTTGGCGGGCTCCCAGCTGATCAGCTGGCCGTGATGGAAGCCGTTGGATACCGCTGTCGCGAGCTGCTGACGCATGTTTTCGGAGGAATGGTGAATGCAAATGCCTACGTTCATGGTTTCTCCTTCCGCGTTCGCTCTTTACCAGCCGAATTTGTCGTAATGGGGCTCGACGACGGTCTTGTTATAGTCGTTTCCGCCGGGGAAGTTGGCGCTTTTCAGAATGCCGGGGGTGATACCGCGCTGCATCAGCTCGTCCACCGCCACGCTGGTCATGCTCCACAGGATGTAATCGCTGGCGATGCCGGAGGCCGCGGCGTAGGGCGCTTCGATGCCCTCCACGTCCATCATGCCCTCGGCGGCGGGCGCGCAGTTGTCCATCACCAGATCGACCATCTCATACAGCTTCTTGCCGGAGGAATGCACGGGCTCCACCTGCGTGGCGTACTTCATGGAAATAAACGCGATCACGTGCACGCCCATTTTCTTGGCTTCATACGCCAGATCGACCACACTGGCCGTGCGGCCGGACACGGAGCCGACCACCAGCACGTCGCCGGGGCGGATGCGGCTCTTCTTGAGCGCGTAGGCGGCCAGACCCTCCATGTTGGCGTCCATGCCGTCGGTCGGGCGCTCGCGCCCCTGCTGCTCCACGTTCAGGCTCCACGAGAAGTGCTTGTAGAAGATCGGGCCGCCGCCGCGGTAGATCGCGTCGTTTTCAATGGAGTGGCAGATGCCGCTGAGGAACACGCCGCCGCCGTTGGCCACGGTGTCGGCGATCAGCTTACCGGCCTTGATAATGGTTTCCCGCTGGGTTTCGCGCACCTCGCGAAGCAGCTCGTCCACGCGAGCCTGATACCTTTCAAGAAGCATGATGGGTTCCCTCCTACATATAGAAAATATGGCTTCCGTATTGCTTCAGCATTTCGCGGTTGTGCTCGTCGCCGCCGTCCACGTTCGCGGAGACGAACACCGGCGGCACGCCGCCCGCGTCCACGATGTCCGCCACGGCCTGCGCCATCATGGCGTTCATCAGTGCCGCGCCCACGGCGGTGGAGGTCGGCGCAACCTTTTCCGGCACGCCGGGCACGGCGATTGAGGAATCGCCCACGCAGCCGCAGTTGTCGATCACCACATCGCCCACCTCGTACAGCTTCACGCCGTCCGGGTGGCGGCTGGTGACCGCGCGGGACATGGCGAGGTTCGTAAGCACGATGACCTTTGCGCCCTTTTCCTTCGCGCGCAGCGCCGCGTCGATGGACACGCTGTTGCGGCCGGACACGCTGTGCACGATGATCACGTCGCCCGCGCCCAGCGGCTGGCCGTCCACGATCACGCGGCCGTAGTCGCGCATGCGCTCCATGGCGCTGGTCATCGTGGCGGGGTCTACGTCCAAGCAAAGCCCCGGCGCGCGCACGGGGTTAATCGTGGCCATGCCGCCGGTGCGGTAATACATTTCAAGCATGGGAAGAATGGCGTGACTGCACCCGAAGGCGAAGATGTTGTGCCCGCCCAGCGTCGCCTCCGTCAGAAGGCGCGCGCCCTCGCGCAGCGCGTCCGCCTGCGTGTCGAAGGCTCGGTTCAGCGTTTCAAGAAGTGCGCCGGAATAAGCGGCGATTGCGTCCATAGTCAAACCCTCCATTCATAATCCGGGAATGTCTCCAGCAGCCGCGCGTGCGCGTCCTCAGGCGAAGCGCCCCTTCGCAGAAGCGCGTCCATCGGCCCGGCGAGCACGTGCTCAAACCACGGCCGGCAGATGGAAAGAGACGGATGCGCTTCGCCGACGAGCGCCGAAAAGCGCGCAAACGTCGCCGGATGCGCCTTCCACGCGCCGCCGCAGATCACGATGCTGCCGTCAAACTCGGGATGCCGGTCGATCAGCGCCAGCGTCTGCCGCGCGAGCATTTCGCCGCCGCGCGCGAAGATGTCCAGCGTCACGCGGTCGCCCGCGCGCGCCGCCTCGCCTGCCAGCGGAAGCAGAAGCCCCAGCCGCTGAAACGGCGACGGGCTGTCGTAGAGATACTTCACCAGCCCCGCCATGTCTTTCAGCTTCAGCCGCTCGGTGAGAAGGTCGGCGAAAATCGTCCGCTCGCCCCAGCCGAACGCGCATCGGATGGCCGCCTGCACCGCCTGCCGCGCCATCCATACGCCGCTGCCCTCGTCGCCCAGAATCGCGCCAAGGCCGCCCACGTAATCCGTGGTCTTGCCGTTTTCGCACAGGTGGATGTTTGAGCCCGTACCCGCAATGACCAAAACGCCGTCCCGCAGCCCGCGCCCGGCCAGAAGCCCTCCGTGAATCTCGCCCAGCGAAGTCATCCTCGAAAGAGCCGTGCCCTCAGGCAGACAGTCCGCGTAGTCCGGCCCGCTTCCGCAGACCACGAACAGCTCGTCAATCCTCTCCGGCGCGCGCCCGCCAAACAGCGCGTCGTAGCAGCCTCGAATGTGCGCGCGATATTCCTCCCGGGGCGTAATCGTGCCGTTCACGCCCGGCGCGCGCGCCCGCCCCAGCAGCTTCAGATTTTCGTCAAACCAGATGGCGTTCAGCTTCGTGCCGCCGCCGTCCACCGAAACAAAGTTCATGGCCGTTCCACCTTTACGAAAGCATTGAGCCAACGCCATTATAGCACAAAACCGGCGTGATTGTATAGGCGGAAAGCAGAATTTCTTCAAAAACAGGATTTCCGCGCGGGGCGGTCAGCGGTAGAGCGCCTCGTATTTTTCCTTCAGGTAGCGCACATAGTACGCGGGATCGAACGGCGCTTCAAAGGCGGCCTCCATCAGCGCGCCGGGCTCGCGCAGGCTGCCGTACTGCCAGATGCGCGTGCGCAGCCACTCGTTCACGCGGGAAAGGTCGCCGCGCGCCACGTCGCCGTCCACGTCCACCGTCTCCTTCATCTTTGAAAGCAGCTGAGCGCCGTAGGCGCTGCCCAGCGCGTAGCTGGGGAAATAGCCGAACAGGCCGCCCGACCAGTGCGAATCCTGCAATACGCCCTCGCGGTCGCTGGGCACGTCGACGCCCAGATATTCGCGGTACATCCGGTTCCATTCGGCGGGCAGATCCTTCGCCGTCAGCTCGCCCGCGAACAGCTGCTTCTCGATTTCGTAGCGCACAAGGACGTGCAGGCAGTACGTCAGCTCGTCCGCCTCGGTGCGGATGAGCGACGGCTTGCTCGCGTTGAACGCGCGGTACAGCGCTTCCTCCGAAACGCCCTCCAGCGCCGGGCAGAGTGCGCGCAGCTCGGGCGCGATCAGGGAAACGAACGCGCGCGAACGGCCGATGATGTTCTCATAGAACCGGCTCTGGCTCTCGTGCACCGCCATCGAAACGCCCTCGCCCAGACGCGTGTAGGCCAGCTCGTCGCCGGTGCCACTGTCGTACAGCGCGTGCCCTCCCTCGTGAATGGTGCTGAACATGCCGGAGGCGAAGTTGTTCTCGAAGAAGTGCGTGGTAATGCGCACGTCGTGCTTCGTGAAGCTGGTGGTGAACGGATGCTCCGTCTCGCCCACGCCCACGTGCGCGCGATCGAGCCGCATGAGCTTCATCACCGCGTCCGTCAGCGCGCGCTGCTTTTCGATGGGGAAGGGCACGTACAGCGGAGACTCGTCGATCGGCTTTGCGGCGCACACGCGCGCGATCACCGGCACGATGGATTCCCGCAGACCCGCGAAGAAGCGATCCAGCGTCTCGGTCGTGAGGCCGGGCTCGTATTTGTCCAGAAGATAGTTGTAGGCGCTCAGCTCCGGCCGCACATATCCGGCGAAGCGGCGCAGCGTGTCCACGATTTTGTCGATGTACGGCGCGAACCGCGCGTAGTCGTCGGCAAGCTTCGCCTCATGCCACACGGCGGAGGCTTCGTTGGTCAGCCGCTGGAATTCGACGTATTCGTCCATCGGAATGCGCGCCGTCTCCTCCATGCTGCGCAGAAACAGCGTCACAATGCGGTTCGTTTTCTCGTCCAGCTCACCTTCGGCGGCCTTCAGCGTGCTTAGAATTTCGCGCGTTTCGCCGCAAGTGACAAGGCGGTAGATTTCCTCGTTCAGCACGCCCAGCGTGCGGCCGCGGTTGTCCGCCGTGCCGGACGGCGCCACGGTGTCTCCGTCGTAATACAGAAGCCCCGCCGCGTGATTAAACGCGCACAGCCGCGCCTCCAGTGCGTATAGCTTTTCCCTTGCCTGCGTCGTCGTCATGCGCTTATTTCTCCAATCCCTCGTAAATCAGGTCGCGAATCGTCGGGTGAACGGTGCTGTAGCCGTAGGCAAAATTGAGGACGTGCGTGCCGAAAAATGCGCTCAGCCGGTTCTTCGGGTCGCTCAGCGTGTACGCGCACGCCGCGCCGTCCCAGCCGAACTCGCCCGCCGGGCCCTTCGAGTACGTCGGGTCCATCATCGTGCGCACGCCCAGCCCGTAACCGTAGCCGGGGCGCTGGAGCATTTCAAAGTCCTTCATGCACGCGCCCTCCTGCTGGTTTTTGCGCATCAGGTCGATCGTGGCGGGCTTCAGAATGTGCGCGCCGCTCTTTCCGGTGCCGCCGCAGGCCAGCGCGTCGGTCAGCAGAATGTAATCGTCCACGGTGCTGTAAAGCCCCGCGCCGCCGCTTTCGTAGTTCTCCGTCAGCTGATAGGGGTTCCTGCCGTCGGGATTCGGCACGGTCTTCTGCTGCGAAGCGTCATACATATACAGCTTCGCCAGCCGCGGGCGCATTTCGTCCGTGAGCTTGAAGCCGGTGTCCTTCATGCCCAGCGGCTCCCAGATGTGCGTTTTCAGATATTCGCCGAACCGCACGCCGGAAACCACCTCGATCACCGCGCCCAGCACGTCGTGGCACAGGCAATACTGGAAGTGCTCGCCGGGATTGAACGACAGCGGCTCCTCCGCCAGCGCGTTGACCATCGTCACCGTGTCCGCCTTGCCGCCGGAATAAAAAATGGCCTTTTCCAGCGACGGGGAGTGCAGATCGTAGTTGAAGCCGCCCTGCATGGCGAACAGGTGGCGAATCGTCAGCACAGTGTACGCGGCGTGAATGCGTCCGTTTTCCAGCACACTCAGCGTGCCGAAGGCGGGCAGATAGTTGGCAACCGGGTCGTCCAGCCCCATCTTGCCCTGCTCAATCAGCTGTAGCGCCGCCGTGCAGGTGTGCAGCTTGGTGGCGGAATACAGGCGGAAAACCTCGTTTCCGTCCATGGGAACGCCAGCCTCGCGGTCGCGGAAGCCGGCGTGGTGACGGTATATTTTTCGGTGATCACGGAACACGGCCAGATCGCAGCCCGGCACGCCCACATCCTTCAGGGAATCCAGATACGCGGTCAGCGCGGAGAAATCCATAAAATCCCTTCCTTATATAAATGCTGCCCCTATTATACTCGGCAGGGGAGCCGTATGCAACAGAGTTTTGTTAAGAAACATATTTTTTGAAAAACCCTATTGACAAATGAGGCGGGCGGTGATAATATATACAAGCTGTCCGCGAGAAACGCGGTCAGCGCGATCCTTGAAAACGAT
>CAVERI010000017.1:0-37890 GCA_963618055.1 bacterium
CTCGAACCCACGACCTCCAGGGCCACAACCTGGCACTCTAACCAACTGAGCTATATCCACCATACACAACGCGCCCGAAGGGATTCGAACCCCCGACCCACGGCTTAGAAGGCCGTTGCTCTATCCGGCTGAGCTACAGGCGCAAACCACGGCTCGAAAGCGGAATTCCCGCTGACAGGACAGTATTATATCACTCGGACATGCCTTTGTCCATAGGGTTTTTCATATTTGACATTATCTTTACGTTTCACTGCTTTCCGTCTCCAAAAGCGAACATTTTTTGCTTCGCGTGATCGAATTAACGGCAATATGCTTATTTGCGCCGCCGATTTGTGGTATTCTACCTGTGTGCGATACGCACAAAACATAAGGGAGGAAAACCGAAATGAAGAAGATCGTTGCTCTGCTATTGGTCGTTCTCATGAGTCTCTCCTGCTTTGCCATGGCCGAAACCGAGCCGGTAAAGATGGACAAGCTCACCCTCGAATTCGTTCCCTCCAAGGATGCCGACGTCATCATCACCGGCACCAAGAACCTGCCCGAGCTGCTGAAGGCCGCTCTTCTGGAGCAGGGCTATGACGTAGGCGAAATCGATATCACCGTCGGCACCTCCTACGAAGCGACCGGCGAAGCCATGGCGGCCGGCGCCATCGACATCGGCTGGCTGCCCGGCGGCACCTACGCCGTGTACTCCAAGGATCACGAGGTTTCCGTCATCCTGACCGCGACGCGTGACGGTCTGTCCAACGACAGCACCAACCCCGCCGACTGGAACGGCGTCGCCAACAAGACCCTGCCCGTGCCGGAGAATCAGGTTGGCTTCTACCGCTCCCTGATCTACGCCACGCCCTCCCCGTATGGCAAGGAGCTGGCCGCGAAGGTCAACAATGGCGAAGCCCTCACGTGGGAAGACCTTGACAAGGCGAGCTGGGCGGTTCTGAAGACCTCCTCCTCCGCCGGCTACATCTACCCCACCATCTGGCTGATGGACAACTACGGCAAGAAGATCACCGATCTCACCACCGTCGCCACCCTGTCCGGCTACGGCGAAGCCTTCGCGCAGGCCGCTGCCGAGTCCGTTGACATCATCGTGTGCTATGCAGACGGCCGCCGCGACTATGAGGAAGCTTGGAAGCTGCCCGTAACCGAAACCGCCACGAACAACATCACCGGCTTCGGCCGCACCGGCGAAATCTGGGACGAAATGAACGTCATCGGCGTGACCGGCGGCATCTACAATGACACCGTGTCCATCACCACCGCGAAGCCCGAGATCAACAATCCCCAGTTC
The DNA here is from genome assembly GCA_963618055.1 of bacterium. Classification (GTDB taxonomy): domain Bacteria; phylum Bacillota; class Clostridia; order Christensenellales; family Aristaeellaceae; genus SFHK01. Next base: position 1,292 of record CAVERI010000017.1, read on the forward strand.
ATCGAAGCAATCCAGAACGCCCTGATCAACGTGATCAACACCGAAGAGGGCCACGCGATCTTCTCCGTCTACAGCCACACCGGCTACGTGAAGGCCGTGGATTCTGACTACGACTTCGCCCGCAAGGCGCTGGAGTACGTTCAGTAATTCATCCTCTGAGCCCATGCAAAAGCCCGCTGCTTTCCTTCGAAGGCAGCGGGCTTTTGATTCGCCTTCAGCGCTTCTTCATTCCCTCCACAATGCTCGTCACGGCCACGGCGATCAGCGCCAGAAAGCCGATCGCGCCAAGGATCTTCAGCGAAAAGAACAGATGCCCGATAATTCCAATCAACGCAACCGCGCACAGCGCGGCGTACACCCATTTGTTCATTTACAATCCCCCTCTTCATTCTGCATATTTTCGCGGATTGTATATGCGCAAGCGCCCGTTGCCACAGTGGGCCGACGGGCGCTTGCGCCTTCACGCTCATGCGTTCCTGAGCTTATCCACGTAGTCCAGCTTTTCCCACGTGAGGTCGAGATCATCGCGGCCAAAGTGACCATATGTCGCGACCCTCTGGTAAATCGGGCGGCGCAGGTCAAGGCGCTCGATGATGGCGGCCGGGCGGAAATCGAAGGTCTTCTCAATCAGCGCGGCCAGCTCCTCGTCGCTCTTCACGCCCGTGCCGAACGTATCTACCATGATGGACACAGGGTGTGCCACGCCGATGGCATACGCCAGCTGAATCTCGCACTTCTTCGCAAGACCCGCTGCCACGAGGTTCTTCGCCGCGTGCCGTGCCGCGTAGGCCGCGCTTCTGTCCACCTTCGTGGGATCCTTGCCGGAGAACGCGCCGCCGCCGTGACGGCCCATGCCGCCGTAGGTATCCACGATGATCTTGCGCCCGGTCAGCCCGCTGTCGCCCTGCGGGCCTCCGACGACGAAGCGCCCGGTCGGATTGATGAGGAAGCGGGTATTTTCGTCGATCAGCTCGGCGGGAATGACCTTCTTGATCACGAGCTCAATCATGTCCTTCTCAATCTGCTCGTGCGTCACGTCGGGCGCGTGCTGGGTGGACAGCACCACGGTATCCACGCGCACGGGCTTGTCGCCGTCGTACTCAATGGTTACCTGCGCCTTGCCGTCGGGACGCATGTAATTCACAAGGCCGCTTTTGCGCACCTCCGCCATGCGGCGGGTGATGCGATGCGCCAGCGCGATGGGCATGGGCATGTACTCGGGCGTTTCGTCGCAGGCATAGCCGAACATCATGCCCTGATCGCCCGCGCCGGTTTCCATGGCGTTGCTCTCGCGCCCCTCCAGCGCGTTGTTCACGCCCATGGCGATGTCCGGGCTCTGCTCGTCCACGCACACCAGAACGGCGCAGGAGGAGCCGTCAAAGCCGTATTTCGCGCGGTCATAGCCGATTTCAAGCACCTTGCGGCGCGCGATTCCGGCAATGTCCACAAAGCAGCTCGTGCTGATTTCGCCCATGACCATGACCTGACCGGTGGTCACCGTGCATTCGCAGGCTACGTGCGCCGTCGGATCCTTCTCAAGGATGGCGTCGAGCACCGCGTCGGAAATCTGGTCGCAGATTTTATCGGGATGTCCTTCGGTTACGGATTCAGAGGAGAACAGTTTACGCATGTCTTCTTTCCTTTCAGCGCCCTCCGGCGCGCGCATGTAAAACGGACTCGCCATTCAAACAGCGAGTCCGCAAACAAATGCCTCTGTTTTCGCGCTCGCCTCATCTTCCGGCGCAAGCGCCGCGGGAATTGGCACCGGATTCTCACCGGTTGCCGGGTTTCATCGGGCCCGTCCCTCAACCACTCTGGATAAGGCAAATCCATTCGAGTTGTTATTATAAGCGGGTCTTTCACGCCATACAAGCATTTTTCTGTAAATTCGCGTTCTACCGTTCCACAGCCACGCCCTCCGGCGCGTCGATCTTCACGTTCACACTTCCGCCCGGCTGATGCTCCGCCTCCACCCGAAGCAGCCCCCTCGGCGTGGGCACGGCTCCCTTGGCGTAGCGGAGATCGCCCAGCTGCGGACGAACGCATACGCGCGCGAAGCCCGGTTCCAGCGGCTTTACGCCCAGTACACAGCGGGGCAGGAACGTCGCCGGGCCGCTCGACCAGCCGTGGCACAGGCTGTGCCGGAAGCCCTTGTAGCAATACGCGCCGAAGTCGCCGTGAATGTCCTTCTTGCCCTCGGGCACGATTTCGTCAATCGGCGCGGCATCCTCCATCCAGTCGATCGAGAAATCCTCCCAGAACGTCGTCGCGCCCATTTGAAGCATGCCGCCCCAGAACGCGCGCATATCGTCCAGCGCGCCCGAAACGTCCCCGCCCAGCGCCCGCGCCTCCATGATGTAGCCGCCCATGAAGCAGGAATATCCCCGCGCGCCGTCCTTCGCCAGCCGTTCGGAATTGATCGCTTGCGCGTCCGCCGCGCCCGCTATGGACAGAATTGCCGCCGCGGCCTTGCTTTCGGATGGCTTCGCGCAATACCTTCCCATGCGGCGCGCCGTCTCCGCGCAGGTTTCCGACAGCGCCTTCTCGCCGAGCACGGCCAGCATGCGCGCCGCGTCGTCCAGCGCCAGCTTCAAAAGCCCCTGCATGCCCTCGTGCGAAGCCGCCTTGTCCACGCTGGTCGGCCAGTCGAGGAACTTCCCGGGCATCTGCTCGCATCCTGTCTCGTCCACCAAGAGCACCAGCTTTTGCGCCAGAGCCGTAAGGTATTCCCTCTGCTTTTTGAGATAGGTTTCGTCGCCGGTGTACAGATACCAGTCATGATTGACGATCACCCACCACAGCGAGTAGCTCGGCATGTTGTTCATCCACCCGGTTACCGGCGTGTGCGATTTCAGGAAATCGAGAGACTTCGTAACCACATCCTGACGGCCGAAGAGATTCAGAATCGTCAGCACCTCGGTGTGCATATCGCCCATCCACACAAGGCGGTCGCGCTTGATGCCGTCCCACAGGCAGCTCTGCATACACAGATGCGTGGTTCGCGCTGCGGTTTCAAAGATGCGGTTCACAAGCGCGTCGTCGCATTCAAAGCCTCCCAGCTGCGCGAGCTCTCGTTCAATTTGCACGCCCTGCACCGCGTGCAGCTGCAAACAGCCCTCGTCCTCCAGCTCAATATACGCAAAGCGGAAGCCGGACTCGTTGCTCTCGCGCGTGCTCAGCGCGCCCAGCGCATACACGCGGTCGCGCTCGGCATGGTCGTTGCACGCGCCCTTCCAGCCCAGCGGTGCCAGTGCCTCGGACGCGGATTCGCCAAAGCGCACGCGCACGTTCACCGCCTGAACGCCGCCATTCACCATTTCCGTGGTGATGCGCAGCGTGCCGTGAAACTCCGCGCCGAAGTCGAGCAGCACGGCGGCATGCGCGCCCGCCCGACTCGTGAGTGTACAGCCCTCGTATTGTCCCAGATACGCCTCGCCCTGCTTGTCCTCCAGCAGCGCCTGCGCGTTTTCCACGCTTCCCCACGTCTTCACCACACGCACGGGCAAAATCCGCCTGCGGACGCGTTCGTCATTCTCAGTTGCGTATCTCATGTTTTCCCTCCGAAAGGATGATTCTCTCTATTTCGCCTTGAGCGGCGAAAATTCCTGCTATGCAAACCCTGCCGTTTCATGTTATAATACCAGCGCATATCGTTCATGTCAATCGCAAGGAGGACTATTTATGAATCTTTCTCTGAACGGCGAATGGTCGCTTCGCGGACGCTCGCCAGAGGGCAAAACGCTTTCTCTCGCGGCACAGGTTCCCGGCAACGTGGAGCTGGATCTTTTCCGGGCAGGAATCGAGCCCGACCCGTATTACGGGGAAAACGAATACCTTTACAAGCCCTATGAATACTGGGACTGGACGTTTGAAAAGACCATCCTCGTGCCTGAGTCCTTCGCCGCGCGACCGGCGCGGCTATGCTTTGAGGGGCTGAACTGCATTGCCGACGTGTTTGTGAACGGCGAGAAGATCGGCCATTCGGAAAACGCGCTCATTCCGCACGTCTTCCCCTGCGGAAGCTCCCTGCGCCCCGGCAGCGAAAACGTCGTTCGCGTCGAAATCCATTCGGCGCTTCTGCATGCCGCGCAGCAGGATTTCCCCGTTCACGTTTATGGCGGCGAGCGCAGCGACGAATACGTCCGTCTGCGCATGCCTCCGCATTCCTTCGGCTGGGACATCACGCCCCGCTTCCCATCGGCGGGCATGTGGCGCGGCGTGACGCTGGAAAGCGTTCCGAAGACCGAGCTTACGCAAACCTATTACGTCACCCGCTCCGCGAGCGAGCGCAGCGCGGAGGTGCTGTTCAAGTACCGCTTCCGCACCGAGGAAACGAGCTTTAGCGGCATGCGCGTGCGCGTATATTTGGACGGAGAAATGGTGGCAGACAATCCCGTGCGCTTTGTAAGCGGCGAGGGCAGCTTCGCCGTTTCAAGCCCGCGCCTGTGGTGGCCGCGCGGCTACGGCGAGGCCAATCTGTACGAAGTGCGCATGGAGCTTCTGAAGGACGGCGAGGTTGTTTCCTCCCGCAGTGAACGCATCGGCCTGCGCACGGTAGACATTCGCCACAAGATGGCGCCGGGCGACGAGGGCGAATTCCTGATCACGGTAAACGGCTGCCCCATCCTCGCCAAGGGCTCGAACTGGGTGCCGATGGACGCGTTCCACAGCCGGGATGCGGAGCGTTACGACCGCGCCGTGGCGCTGTTTGTCGAGGCCGGCTGCAACATCATGCGCCTGTGGGGCGGCAACGTCTACGAGGATCACCGCCTGTTCGACCTGTGCGACGAAAACGGCATCATGGTCTGGCACGATTTCTGCATGGCCTGCGCGCTGTATCCGCAATCGCCGGACTTCCTCCAGCAGATGTACGAGGAAGCTTCCGTCGTCATTCGCCGCCTGCGCAACCACGCGAGCATCATCCTTTGGGCGGGCGACAATGAGGTGGACGAGGCCTATGTGTGGAACGGAATCGCTCCCGCTGAAAACCGGTATAACGCCGTTACCCGCGAAGCGCTCCCCTGCGCCGTTCGCGAAAACGACCCGCACCGGCTGTTCCTGCCGTCCTCGCCGTATATTGATGGCGGCGTCTCGCGGTATTTGGTGCCTGAGCAGCACAACTGGGGGCCGCGCGCGTACTTCAAGGACGACTTCTACAAGCAGAACCCGGCGCATTTCGTCTCCGAATGCGGCTATCACGGCTGCCCCGCGCCCGAATCGCTAAAGAAGTTCATTCCGGAAGCGGAGCTGTGGCCGATGCGCAAAGACGGCGCGTGGGCGGCGCACAACAGCGATTACCTGCTGGAGGGCTTCTGCCGCGGCTACGACCGCAACGAGCTGATGGCCAAGCAGGTTCGCATCCTGTTCGGCGCCGTGCCCGACACGCTGGAGGAATTCGCGCTGCTTTCGCAGATCACGCAGGCGGAGGCGTTCAAGTTCTTCATTGAAAAAACGCGCATCCGCAAATGGCGGCGCACCGGCGTCATCTGGTGGAACATGATCGACTGCTGGCCGCAGATTTCGGACGCGGTCGTCGACTGGTATTACACGAAAAAGCTGGCGTTTGACGTAATCGCGCGCATTCAGGCGCCAGTGTGCGTAATGCTGGACGAGCTCGAGGCGTGGTCGCACCGCGTCATCCTCGGAAACGACAGCCGCGAGGGCGGCACGGTTCAGTACCGCCTGATCGACGCGGACACGAACGAAGTCCTGCTTGAGGGCGAGCGCGAATCGCCCGCCAACGAGAACATTGAGCTGGGCGAGATTCGCGTGTTCGCCGGACAGCAGCGCATGATTCTCATTGAGTGGAATTACAACGGCAAGCGCTATACCAACCACTACATGACCGGCTTCCCCTCCTTCCGCGCGGAGGATGCGCGCCGCTGGTACGCGCGGCTGAAGGAATGGAGCAAATAGGATGAAAGCACGCGACATCGGCCTGCCCATCGGCCGTCTGCCCTCGGGCGCGCTCGACAACCTTGCCGACGTGCCCGGCGTGCGGGTCGGGCATGCCACAATCGACGACGCGCGCCACAAAACCGGCGTAACCGTCGTGCTTCCCTGCGCGGAAAACCCGTTCACGAATAAATCCGTCGCCGCGTCCTTCGTGCTGAACGGCTTCGGGAAGACGCTGGGGCTGGTGCAGATCGATGAGCTGGGCACGCTGGAAACGCCCATCGCGCTGACAAACACGCTGAACGTCGGCATTGTACACGATGCGCTGGTGGAATACACCCTGCGCCGCTGTGAAGCCGAGGGAATCGCCGTCACGTCGCTCAACCCCGTCGTATGCGAATGCAACGACGCGTCGCTCAACGACATTCGCGAGCGCGCCGTGACCCGCGCGCACGTGTTCACCGCCATCGAGGCCGCCCGCGCGGATTTCGCCGAGGGCGACGTGGGCTGCGGCAAGGGAACCACCTGCCACGGCCTGAAGGGCGGCGTGGGTTCCGCCTCGCGCGTGCTCGAAATCGAGGGCGAACGCTTCACGCTCGGCGTGCTCGCGCAGACGAACCACGGCAGCCTTGCCGACCTGCAAATCGGCGGGCATCCCGTCGGCCTTGAAATCGACCGGCGCATCCGCGAGGACGCGCCCGACAAGGGCAGCTGCATCGTCATCGTCGCCACCGACCTGCCCGTTTCCAGCCGCCAGCTTCGCCGCGTCATCAAGCGCGCGGGCGCAGGCCTTGCCCGCTGCGGCTCCATCTGGGGACACGGCAGCGGCGACGTGTTCGTGGGCTTCTCCACTGCCAACCGCGTCCCCGCCGACGCGCCCGCGATTCAGACCATGCGCATCCTGCGCGAAGAATGGCTCGAACTCGCCTTCCGCGCCTGCGTAGAAGCCACCGAGGAAGCCGTTATCAACTCGCTCCTCTCCGCCGACACCGTCACAGGCTACTCCGGAAAAGTGCGCCGCAGTCTGCGTGAATTCCTACCGGACGCGCTGCACGCAAAATGAACGATCGAGCATAAGTTTCCCAAAATCGAGAGCCGACTTCTCACACTACCATGCGCTACGGTCGGTATACGGCGCTTCAATCGCATAAGCGCAAAGACTCGCGGCAGTCATGGATACTGAAGTATCCTGCCGCTGCGAGTCTTTCATTCTGCAATCTTCAGCTGACAGAAATTCGTCGTTGACAGCCGAAACGCGCCGTGATATAATAACGGCAGGAAGGGATGACGCTTTCGGAATGGCTTCTCCCTCCGTTATGATGAGGGCCGCCTACCAATTAGCGCTGGATGGCGGCTTTAACTTTACTGCTTATGGTTTCCGATGTGAATCGTAAAAGCAAGGTCGAAAGCCTGAAAGGCTTTCGAGTTTTCGCCAAAAGCGAAAACCGCGACGGTCAAATCAGAGATTTGAACGCCGCGCCGTCAAGTGATAATCATGAGAACAATCGCGAGAATTTCGTAATCGGTCACGACCATCACCTACCTTTGTATGGGAGGGGTAAAAGCCAAGCGCCATCTGTTTCCTTCCTGCCGGGAACACGAGATTCCATTGCAATTATATCATGCGCGTCAAATTATGTTTTGCTATAATACCTGTCACGCATGCTGAGCATCATTTTTAGCGGTGTATGCAAAAACGACGCCGTATCCCGGGCAAAACCGGAACAGCGTCGTTTTCTCTTTCTAATTTTACGGTTCTTACAGCGCGACCGTTCTTCCCTCGCGCTGCGCCTTATAGGCGTTCTCCATCAGCTCCGTCAGCTCGATGCCCTCCTGCGTGCCGAAGCGCACGGGCTTTCCGTACAGCGCGGAATCGATAAACTGCCTGAGCGGCGAGGGCAGCGCCTCCGGCAGCTTGGGGGTAATCCAGCCGTCGTTGCCCTCGGCCTGAAGCATGCTCGTCCTGACGCGCACGCGGCCTTCCTCACACAGAATCACGCCCCGCGTGCCATAGATTTCGCAGATGCGCGGAGTAAACGGAGATACGAGACTGGTCTCGGAAATGGCCATCGCGCCGTTTTCAAAGCCAATGATGCTCACCGCGTCGTCGTCCACCGTGCGGCCGGTATGCGTCGTGAAGCGAGACTGAATGCTCACAGGCTTGCCCATGAACCAGCGGGACAGATACATCGGATGCGCGCCCAAATCCATCATCGCGCCGCCGCCCGTGGTCTCCGGGTCATACCAGTAATCCGGCAGCCAGTTTGCCAGCGCGCCGTTGTGGCAGTTGCGCACGCGGAACAGCGTAATGTCGCCCAGCATGCCATCCTCAATCGCCTGCTTGATGAACAGGTTCTCCGGGAAACAGCGGTGCGGGAACGAAATCGTGAACACAACGCCGCTTTCCTCAATCGCCTTCGCCACGCGGCAGCACTCCTCCACGGTCAGGCACATTACCTTTTCGGTGAAGATGTGCTTGCCGGCCTTCGCCGCGCGAATCATAAGGTCTGCGTGCATGTTGGTCGGCGAGCAGATTGCCACCGCGTCGACGTCCGCGCGCGCGAGCACCTCATCATAGCTCTCCACGAACGGAACCTCCAGCTGCGCCGCCCATTCCCGGCCGCGCTCGGGATTCTCGTCCCACACGCACGTTACGCACGCGTCCGCTTCCTTATTAAAGCTGCGGGCGTATCCCTCGGCATGCACGTGCCACTTGCTGATCATTGCAACCTTCAGCATTTCGCTTCCTCCTGTTCTTCCTCTGCCCCTCCGCCCGCTTCGCATTCGCACGCGCGCGGAAGCGTAATCAGAAATTCCGTGCCCTCGCCGTATTTCGAGTGCACCTCGATCATGCCGTGCATGGTGTTTACAATGTGCTTCACGATGGCCAGACCCAAGCCCGTTCCGCCCATAGCGCGGGAGCGACCCTTGTCCACGCGGTAGAAGCGCTCGAACAGGCGTCCCATGTGCTCTTCCTTAATGCCGATACCCGTATCGGCAATAATCAGATTCACATTCGTCTTGTCCTCAAACACCTTGATGGACACGCTGCCGCCCGCCTTGTTATACTTGATGCCGTTCTCGATCAGGTTAATCAGAAGCTGCTTCACGCGGTCTGGGTTGCCCATCACGTAGGCCGGCTTTTCGTTCGGCGCGGCGATCAGGCGCACCTCCTTCTCCTGCGCGTGAATTTTCAGAAGCTCGCAGACCTCCATCACGGCCTTATCCAGCGCAATTGGCTTGATCTCCACCTCTTCCTCGCCGGATTCCAGCTTGGTGATGGAAAGAATGTCGTTAATCAGACGCGTCAGCCGATCCGCCTCGATCATGATAATGTCAAGGAATTTGCGCGCCATGGTCGGGTTGTCAATCGCGCCCGCCTGCAGCGTTTCCACAAAGCCCTTGATCGAGGTGAGCGGCGTTTTCATCTCATGCGACACATTCGCGGCGAAGTCCGTGCGAAGCTGCTCCAGCTTGCGCAGCTCGGTAATGTCCTCCACGATGACCATTGCGCCGGAGCACTTGCCCTCTCGAAACAGGCTGGACGCATACGCGCGCAGCGGCCGGCTGCTGCCGTCCGGGCGCTTGCCATCCATATCGGCGGTGCACACATTGCCTGTGCCCATTTCCATTGCTTCGCCGATGACCTTTTCCAGCTCCTCATTCCGGAACACGTCGCTCACCGCGCGCCCCTCGGAATCCTTCACGGACACGCCGAACAGCTCGCCGCCTACGCCGTTCGCGAAGGTGATGTTCTTTTCCCGGTCAACGGTAATCAGACCCTGCCGCATCTGGTTCAGCATCTGCCCGACGACGATGTTGCGCCGCTGCTGGCGGAATACGCGATCCTGCACGCGTCCCAGCGTCGCGTTATACTTTGCGGCCACGCTCTGCGAAGCCGCGGCCACGTCGGTGATGCGGCTGTCAAAGCGCCCCTCGCTCAGATCCTCCAGCACCTTCATGGTGGAATCCACCATTCGATCAGACAGACCCACCGTGCGCTCGATGATTACAAACTGCATGATGATGGCGGCAAGAATCACCAGAACAAACACCCACAGGTAGTCGCCCAGCGCGTGCGCCCACCCTGCCTGCTGCTTCCCGTAGCCGAGCACGCTTCCATCCGAAAGCGTCATGTACGCGTAAATCAGCTTTTTTCCCGTGGTGCTGGTTCGGCGGTACGTGAGCACGCCTGCTTTTTCGCGCAAAAGCTCCTCATCCGTCGGCGCGCTCACGTCATAATCAAAATTCTTATAGGCGACCGATCCGTCGCTTCGGAAGTATGCAACCAGCATGCCGCCCTCTTCTGCAATCCCATTCAGGTACTCCTCGGGATCATCCTGAAATGCCGCACTGTTCAACATTTCTGTTGACAGGCGGCATGTCAGCTTTAATTCTTCTTCCAAGATCCCGTTTTGCAGATTGGCCGCGGTAACCGAACACGCGGTCAAGAGCAGCGCGCATACGACGAAGTTGATCAGGGTCGCTATAAGAGCGGCCCTTAATCTCACAGTCTGTTTTCCTGACGATCGTTGAACTTATAGCCGACGCCGCGAATCGTTTCGATGTAGTGCGCGTCATCACCCAGCTTCTGACGGATGTGACGGATGTGCACATCGACAGTTCTGGTCTCGCCATAGAACTCATAGCCCCAGATGCGGTCGAGCAGGAAGTCGCGGGTAAGAACCTTGCCGCGGCTGATAACAAGCAGCTTGAGCAGCTCGAATTCCTTGAGCGTCAGAGACAGCTTTTCGCCGTTGCGGAAGGCCTCGTAGTTGCCCACGTCGATCGTGAGCCCGCCAACGTGCAGGATGCCCTCATCCTCGTTCTGCGGTGCGGCGCGGCGCAGAAGCGCCTTCACGCGGGCAATCAGCTCGCGCACGGAGAAGGGCTTGGTGATGTAGTCGTCCGCGCCCAGCTCAAGGCCGAGAATCTTGTCCACCTCTTCGCCCTTGGCGGTCAGCATGATGATCGGAATATCCGCGGTGGTGGGCTGGCTCTTCAATCTTCTGCACACTTCCATACCGTCGATACCGGGCAGCATGATGTCCAGCAGAACCAACGTCGGGCGCTCGTGTGCGCAGACAACCAGCGCGTCCTCACCCGTCGCCGCCGTCACAACGCGGTATCCGGAAGCTTCCAGATTGAATGAAAGCAGTTCAAGGATATGGGCCTCGTCATCAACAGCGAGAATCAGTTCGTTGTTAGCCATGTGCGTTTCCCCTTTTCTATCGTATTTGGATATATCATCTGACCTCATCGTCAGCGTTTCCCTGGTTTTCACTGATCAGCCGTCCAAGCTCATCCACAAACGTCTGCAGGTCGCGGAACTGGTGGTAGACACAGGCAAAGCGCACATACGCCACCTCGTCCAGCTTCCTGAGACTTTCCATCACCATCTCGCCGATGGCCTTGGACGTGATCTCCTGCTCGGTCTCCCGATACGCGCGCCGTTCGATTTCGTCGACAACCTCGTCGATCCTCTGCCGGGATACCGGGCGCTTTTCGCAGGCCTTGATGATGCCCGCGCGCAGCTTGTCCTCGTCAAAGAGCTGACGCGTCTTATCCTTTTTGATAACCATGAGCGGCACGGTGTCGGCCTTCTCAAAGGTTGTGAATCTGCGAAAGCACTTTTCGCATTCGCGCCTTCTGCGGATGGAGCTTCCGTCCTCCGACTGGCGGGAATCGACCACGCGGCTGCCCACATGGCCACAGTATACGCATTTCACGTCTCCTACCTCAACCCCTACGTACTATTGTTATTATACAACGATATTGACCATTCGTCCACCCCTCAAATTAGAATTTGTTAATTTTAACTGTTGAAATTTTTCAGGCTCGACCCGGCACCTCCGCAGCGCCGGGCGCCCATCCGGCCATCAGCACGCCTCTTCGCCGATCTCCACAAGAATCACATCGTCGCCAATTCGGTGTACGCGTTCCCACGGAATCTGAATCCCCCCGCGCGATTTCCCAAACAGGGACGAAAGACTCTGGCTCCCGTCCGGAACCACAATCGCATCGATTCGCGCGTTTTCGGTGAAGGTAACGTCAATCGGCTTCCCCAGCCGCCGCCCGTCGGAAATGTTGATCACGTCCTTCTGCTTCAGCTCCGCAAAGCTCATCCGATCATCCCCTTTACCTTCATCTTATGCCGTGCGCTTCGAACGCGTTCCAGTGAGCTTTATGGTCGTTTTCACTCGAAAACGCCGCGTATTTTCATATATAACGCCGCATTTGCGCGAGTGCGGCCTTTTCAAGGCGCGAAACCTGCGCCTGCGAAATGCCGATTTCGGAAGCGACCTCCATCTGCGTGCGCCCCTGAAAGAACCTTTGCTCGATAATTCCCCGCTCACGCGCCCCCAGACGGCTCATCGCGTTCTGAATTGACAGCCTGCGCACCCAGTCCTCCTCGCTCACGCGTTCATCCCTCACCTGATCCATCACGTATACCGCGTCTCCCGCGTCCTGATAGACCGGTTCAGACAGCGAAACCGGCGCCTGTATGGCCTCCATCGCCGCCGCAACCTCCTCCTCCGGCACGTTCATTTCGCGGGCAATGTCCACGATTCCTGCCTCCCGGCCATAGCGGCTGCTGAGCTCGTCCCGCGTGCGAAGCGCCCTGTAAGCGGTATCACGAAGCGAACGCGACACGCGAATGGCGTTGTTATCCCGAAGGTAACGGCGTATTTCGCCAATGATCATCGGTACGCAATACGTGCTCGGCCGCACGTTCAGGCTTAAATCAAAATTATCCAGCGCCTTCATAAGGCCGATGCAGCCCACCTGAAACAGGTCATCCACATTGTCTGCGCGATTCTGAAACCGCTGAATCACGCTCAAAACCAGCCGCAGATTTCCCTGTATCAGCTCTCGGCGCGCATCTCCGTCGCCCGATTGCGCCTTTTTAATCAGCTCGCGCATGCTTTCCTGTGAAAGCAGCGGCAGTCTGGACGTGTCCAAACCGCAGATTTCCACCTTTCCCGTTGCCAAGCAATCACCTCCCGCGCTCACGAACAGTATTGCCAAGCCGCGGAAAAGCTATGCAATTCTTCCTCTCAGTCAAATTATTTTCTTAACCGGTTTGTAGGCATGTACTGAAAATTACGTAAATTGCTGTATTGTAAATCATTTTTAGTTCACGTGCTTCTGTGCCGATTTGACCGTTATCGTGTAATAGTTTTTGCAAAATTTTCAATACTTTTGAAATATTCTCGCCTTTTTCTATTGACGAGTGCCCTTAGAAACGGTATAATATATATGTCCGGTGTGTAGTTCTCCGGACACGAAGGAAATACGGGAGGGTCATATATGAAAGTAATCCGAGTGATCAAGTGGATCGCGTTTGTCGCGTTCGTTCTTGCGTTCCTCTTCAGCGCAACGGCCACGGGCTTCATCTACGCCGATCTCATCAAGGCCGAGAAAGCCAACGACTCCTTCTCCCTTAAGAGCTTTGTCATGGGAGACAGCCAGAGCGAGGCTTCCCCGATGATGGGCGAGCTCAAATCCGCGCTGGCCGCCGCCGATCTGTCCTTTATGGACGTCGTTCGCCACCCGATGCAGAAATACGGCATGAAGACCGAGGCTGACACAACCATCGTTCCCGATGCCTCGCCGACTCCGGCCGCAGACGCCACCGCGCCGGAGACAACGCCTGCCGACGAGATGACCACCGAGCCAACCGCGGTTCCCGAAGCCACCGTGTCTGCTTCTGGCTCTGCATCCTACGATCTGACCGAGCACTCCAACCTCGTTATCGCCGTGATGAAGTATGGCTCCGTCAGCCGCGAAATGAACTGGCTTGGCTTCGCGAACCTTGACAAGCTGTCGATCAACGTTCACTATTTCGCGTCCCTCTGCGCGCTGATCATCACCTTCCTGATGCTGATCATCTCCAAGCCGCGCAAGACGATTTATGGCACCTTCCTGATGGTTCTCGGCTTCCTGTTCTTCCTCGCGTTCTCCTATCTGGGTCTTCTCACCTGCAAGGCAACCGCGAGCTTCTCGGATTCGCTGGTTTCCACCGATTGGAGCCGCATTAAGTCCTTCATCGTGATTGTCTTCTCCTTCCTCGGCCTGCTCATCGGCGTTCCGATTTACTCCTGCGGCATGCGCCAGATTACCAATAAACGCCTGCGCAGAAAGCTGAGCCGCAGAGGCCTTCGCTGACTTTTCTCCGGCTCCCCGCGAGCCGGACGCGCTGAAATGGTGGAATGGCAGACACCGGAGACTTAAAATCTCCTGCTCACAAGGCGTGCGGGTTCGAGTCCCGCTTTCAGCAGAACGCCGGGTCGATTCAATCGGCCCGGCGGTTTTCTATGCCTCAGAGAACGCTCCTCTATTTCAGCGCGCGCACGCGCCCGTCGTCAATCTCAATTCGCGTGTCGCACGCCTCCGCAATTTCCAGATCGTGCGTTACGATGATGAGCGCCGTGCCCCTTTCGTGAATCGCCCGCAGAATCTCCATAATATTCCTTTCGTTTTCGCGGTCGAGCGCGCCCGTCGGCTCGTCGGCAAGGATCACGGTCGGCTTCGTAATCAGCGCCCGGCCGATTGCCACGCGCTGCCGCTGACCGCCGGAAAGCTCATTCGCGCACGCGTCCAGCTTTTCCAAAATGCCCAGCGTCCGGCAAAGCTCCGTTACCTCCCGCTCAATCTCCTCGCGCCCCACGTGGCGCAGCTGAAGCGGCAGCGCGATGTTGTCAAACACCGTGTCCTCGTCCAGAAGGGAATAGCTCTGCGTGATGATGCCCACGTGCTTCCTGCGATACTCAAGCAGCTGCTTCCACGAGCGCCCGTTCAGCTTTTCGTCCCGAAAGTACACCTCGCCGCTCTCCGGCGCAACCAGACCGGCGAGCACCTTCATCAGCGTGCTCTTGCCGGAGCCGCTTCGCCCCGTGATGGCGTCAAACGCGCCCTCGCCAATTTCAAGGTTCAGACCGTTCAGCGCGTGCACCGCCGCTTCGCCGCAGCCATAGCTCTTTTTCACGTCTTTCAGCGTAAACAGATTCATTTGTTTTCCTCCTCACTCGCGCTCCAATATGGAAACCGCCTTCTCCGAGGTCTGAATGTATCGCCGGAACATAATCATCGATACCGCCGCATCCAGCGCCAGACTCAGCGCCGCCAGCGACAGCCGGTATTTCACGCCCAGCAGCATGTAATTGATCGCATAGGCCAGCACGTTCGAAATCAGCGCCATCGTCAGCATGCCCGAAAGCACAATCCGCAGCATCTGCCCCCGGCTCGCGCCGGAAACCAGCAGCACCGCGTAGCGCCGCGCATTCTGCCTGAAAAGCAGCGCCGCGAACCGCGCGAAGCAGAGCGTGAGCAGAAGCAGCATCACAACCGTCCAAAGCTGCTTCGTCTGCGAGTACTGCCCCACCACGTCCGAAAGCAGCTGCACGCCCCGCGGCGGCAGAATCATAAGCTGAAGATCAAATATGCCGTACTTTTTCACGGTTTCATCGATAAACCGCATCAGCTCCGGCAGTTCGTTCTCGGACGAAAGCGCGAATATGCCGCCCAGCTTCTGGATATAGTCCATTCGATAATCCGTTCCCAGCTGCGTGTCATAGGGAATTCGCCCGTCCATGCCCTCCGGCAGCTCGCGGGATGGCATCACGATCGTCCAGTCCAGCTGCTCCAGTTGATTTTGGAACCGCACGACGATGTTCGGCTGCAAAATGCCCACGACCTTCAGCCGCTGCCTATAGCCCTCCAGCACATCTCCAACCTTCAGATATCCGCTGTACGCGTTTCCAAGCACGACCGGAATTTCGTCCTCGTATTCATAATCCCCCGGCTCCAAACCGCGCCCCTCCACCGTCTGCATCTGAAAAAGATCCCATGCATATGAGTTAACCTGACGGCAAATCAGCTCTGCATTCTCATAAAGCTTGTTGCCCTGCGCGTCTCTGCGCAAAGGGTAATAGAATTCATCCGGCATGCGAAATCCTTCTATCGACATCGGCTGCTGCCCGTAAACGCAATAGCCATATGCCTCCTCGAACGCGTCGACCACGCTCTTCATCCGCAGAATGCAATCGTCCGACTTCCACAGCGCGGCTTCCTCCTCCTGCGACACCGTGTCCGTCAGCGTGTAAAAGCTCTTGTCTGTCCAGCTTTGCAGCTTTTCATTCTGCCGATTCACATGAATCGCGTCGTTCATCAGCACGTTTTCAAATAGAAGCGCGACTGTAAGAAGCAGCAGAAAGGACATTGTAAGGAATGGATGCTTTTCAATCGTTTTCTGAAATTCACTCATCTCTGCTTACCCCCTCACCGCGTTTCGAACGATTTTGCCCGCCGCCATCCGCGTTCCAAGCAGCAGCTCCGCGCCAATCAGGCAGCACACGGCCACCGTGCCGAGCAGGCTGTAGCGCATCAGCAGCGCCGTCAAAAGGCACCCGGCCGCAAGCCCCGCCAGCTTCCAAACCACCTGCTTGCGCACGAAATACCGGTTCAGCGCCCGGCTTCCGTAGCCCAGCGTGAGGAATGCCGCGCAGCTGTCCGCGCTCTGAAGCACCATCAGCACGTGCTCAAACAGCGCAAACAGCATCACGAACCCGGCCATCCAAAGCGTCACTTCGTTGTCTGCCTTCTTGATCTGATACACCTCTCGAAGGCCGACCTCCTTCACCGGCTGCACGGAGCATTCCTTCTCATAGTCCGCCGCCAGCAGCGTCCGGAACTGCTCCATCTCCGCCGCCGTGCCGTCCGCAATCAGCGACGGAAGCGCATAGCCCATCTCCTCGCACAGGTAGGACAGCGGCACGACGATCCGGTAATCCATCTGCGTGTACAGCTCCTCATAGCCCAGAACGCCCGTCACCGGAAGCCGGCTTCTCAGCACGCCGATCCGGTTTTCCTCGTCCACATCACCCTGAAGCCCCTTGCCGATCATCGCGCTCGGCGCATCGCTCGCGTCCTCATCGAGTCTCTGACCGGACAGCAGATGAAGCCGCTCCGACGCAAGCGCCTTCCCATTGCAGCCCAGAAGCTGCCCGTCGGAATACAGCAGCTCCACTTCCGGCAGACGCTCGTCCGCCAGCAGACGCTTCAGCGTCTCCCCTCCGTCGTCAGGAAACGCCACTGTAATCGCCCGCTCAGAATACGGATTCGACGTCTTTTCCCGCAGCAGCCGCTCTCGGCTCGCCCCGCTTAACAGCAGAATCAGCAAGCACCCCAGCGCCGCGTAAAGCGCCAGATTCAGGATTGTCTTTCCGTGAATTTTCTTCTTCATGCCATACGCCTCTTCTTCCGTTTAGTTAGTTATTGTTCTTTACCGCATCTCGGCAATCTCCGAATCCGAACGCATTTCGAAGTACTTCGTCGAAAGCAGATCGCGCGTCCGCTCGTCTACCCTTCGAAGCGCTTCCCTCAGCATCTGCGAATCCGCGTCGGCAAGCAGCGCGTCGTCCACCGCGTCCTCCGAGGTCAGACTCGTTTCCAGTTCCTGCTCGTCATAAAACAGCCGCTCCCGCGAGCGCTTCCGCAGATACATCAGACAGTTGTTTCTGACGACCGCGAGGATATATAGCCTTTGCTTTTCCTCCGCAATCGTCCGAAGATACGCCGTCTTCTTCATCAAAGCCATGCAGGCTTCCGACACCATGTCGTTCGCCAACGGCTCATTTCCCAAAATCTTATACGCCATTTCATACATCAAACTGCCGTTCCTTTTGACCAGTTCCAGCAGAAAATCTCTGTCCTCGCCGCGCTCCATCCGGCTGATCGCCGTCGGGATCATGACCACGCCGCGCTCACCTCCCGCCATTCCCACTTCCTTCCACGTATCATCATATCATACTTTACACTTCTTTTCTACCGTTTTAATTCTTTTAGTGGAAATTCGCGCGGCAAAGGTCTCCCCTAAGAAGATGCGCGAAAATCCCCATGTGCAACACAATTTTCCAGATTTAACATACAAATTTGTACATATAAAAAAGTTCCACATGACCACTGCCACATGGAGCGCATATCCAACTGCATTCAGAAGGAACGATGCTTACGAAAAGAATCCCCATGCAACCGAAGTCGCACGGGGATTCTTTTCTGAATCAGACTCTACATCCGATTACGTTTGACTGAATCAGGCCTTCTTCGCCTTCTTGGCGGAAAGAACGATGTGCAGCACGGCGACCGCGAAGATCACAACGAGCAGGATGATGTGCGTGGCGTACTTGTCGCCCAGCTTGAGGAAGTCGCTGGTCAGATAGCCGATCACGCCAACGATACCCAGAGCGGCGGGCACGATGCCGGCAGAGAGCTTATCCTTCTTCAGCGCGCACATCACGATGCCGATGATGCACAGAACCAGCAGGATGATCGGGATCAGCACCACATCGTTGATGTAGAAGTTCTCGATGCGGTAGGCCATTTCTGTGGTGAAGTCCTCAACCTCGTAGGGGAAGCCAACGTAGCCAAGGATGGAGAGATGCTTGATCTCGTTGTAGCCGAAGCTGGCGCCGAAGTTGGTGTCGATCTTCTCGCCGTTGGCGAAGGTGAGGGACAGGGTGCTCTTCTTCTCGTTGTACTTGGCCTTGCCTTCGGTTTCCATCATGGCCTTCTCGCTGGAGGTATTGTCATACGCTTCATACTGGAGCGCGGCAACCTCAGCGGCCTGATAGTCGTCGGCGAGCTCTTCGAACACGGTTTCGGGGAGCAGCTCAAGCGCGGTCTTCTGCAGCTTGGCAAGTTCCTTTTCGGAGTCGGAGGCGGCCTTCTCGGCCTTCTTCTGATAGGTCTTCTCGCCTTCCTTGGCGGCATCCTCCGCCTTGTTCATGGCGTCAACCGCGGCCTTCGCGCCCTCGGCAGCCAGCGCCTTGTTAGCGTTCAGCTTGTCGTTCAGCGCGCTGTCCTTCTTCTCGCCGAGCATGTTGGCGATGTAGTCGGCATACTGCTTCTCAACCTCGTCGGCAACCACGTCATCGGTGATGGAGGCGGCGATTTCGTTCTTCTTCTCGGCGCTGATGGCAACCTGACTTACAGCCTTGTCGATTTCCTTGGAATCCTGTCCCTTCATTTCAGCCTTCTTGGCCTTCTGGAGGGCGGCAAGCTCCTTTTCCTCGGCGGCGGCAATCAGCTCGGCGCGCACGCGGTCGGTGTTGCCGGAAACGTAGTCGGCCTTGAACGCCTCGTCAACGGCGGCGTTGTAGGCTTCCTCGGTCTCGTTGATCCACGCATAGGACGCGTCGGCTTCGTAGGCCTTCACGGCGCCATTGCGGGCGGCGGTGACGGCTTCCTGCGCGATGACGAGGGCTTCCTGCGCCTTGGCAAGATTTTCCTTCGCGTCGCCGACGGCCTTGACCATCTTCTTCAGGCTGGTCTCGGCGTCGGACAGCTGCTTGTCCTTCTCCTCGGCGGGCTTCTCCTCGGCGGCGGCTTCCGCGGCTTCCTCGGCTTCCGCACCGGTAGCGGTGGCGGCGGAAACGGCATCCGCCTGCTCCTCGGCCTTCTCGAGCTCGTCGGCGGTCTCGGTGGAGCCGAGCTTCTTTGCGATCATATCGAAGACCTTCTTGCCTTCGGCTTCCAGCGCTTCCGCCTTCTGCACGGCGATGTCCGCGGCCTTCACGTTCGCGGCGATCTTCTCGTAGTCCGCCTTGGCGGTCTCGACGGCATTGTCGGCGTCGATCTGGTTTACACGAATGATGTTGGTGGTCTTCACGGTCATCTTGCCGCTGTTGATTACGATTTCCTTGTAGCCGTCCTGCGTCTCGTCGGAGCCGCTGAGCTTCCACGTGCCGTTCAGGATCTTCTCGTTTCCACCCTCCGGCGGAACGAAGGAAAGCGTCTGCTTGCCGTAGGTGAAGTACGGCGTGCACATTTCAATGATCATGACGATCATCAGAACGGCCAGCAGCAGACTGAACCAACGGGAACGGGACATTTTGATTTCGTAGGTTTTCATTCGTCTATCCCCTCGCTTCTGATTATAGAGCGGCATTGCCGCCACTACTGTCATATATTTTAACAGACGACCGCGCTTCTGTCAATGCATTTCCGGCATATATGCAAAATTTTCGCCTATGTGCCGCAAAATGTGCTGGATTTTAGGCCATTTCCATCAACTCATAGGCCTTGCAGCCCAATCCGATCTTCTCCGCCTGCTCGATTCCGGCCTCCCAGTTGGTATCCGGGTGCAGCGCGTGGAAGAAATCCACGCCGGGAGACGGGCGTTTTTCGCCCAGCAGGCTGTTCGCGAACGGCTTTTCGCGGTTGCACAGATCGGCGCACGCCTGATCCAGCGCGACCGGATCGAAGGACGCGAGCATGCCCACGTCCGGCAGGATGGGCGCGTCGTTGTTGCCGTAGCAGTCGCAGAACGGGGAGATGTCGATGGCCAGCGAAATATGGAAGCTCGGCTTGTCCTTCACGGCAGCGTAGGCGTATTCGGCGACCCTGCGCGAAAGCATCTCGCACCCCTTCTCCTGACCCGGGCGCATTGCCTTCGTCGGGCACACGCCGATGCAGCGGCCGCAGCCCTTGCATCTCGCGTAATCGATGTTGGCCTTCTTTTCCTCCACGTGAATCGCGTCGTGCGCACAGTTGCGCGCGCACACGCCGCAGCCCACACAGGCGGCCTTGTTCACGGCGGGCTTCTCGGTTTCGTGCATCTCGGCCTTTCCGGCGCTTGAGCCGCAGCCCATGCCCAGATTCTTCAGCGCGCCGCCAAAGCCGGTTCCCTCATGCCCTTTAAAGTGCGTCAGAGAAATCACGATGTCCGCGTCTACGATCTCCCGGCCGATCCGCGCGTTTTTGACGTATTCGCCGGGAATCGGCACGGCGACCTCGTCGGTTCCCTTCAGGCCGTCGCCAATCAGCACATGGCAGCCAAGGCTGAAGGGATTGAAGCCGTGCTCGTAGGCAACCTCCAGATGATCCAGCGCGTTCTTGCGCGCGCCGACGTACAGCGTGGAGCAGTCGGTCACAAACGGCTTGCCGCCCAGCTCCTTCACAACGTCCACAATGGCCTTGGCGTAGTTCGGACGCAGGTAGGCAAGGTTGCCCTCCTCGCCGAAGTGCATCTTGATCGCCACAAATTTGTCCTTGAAATCGATCTGCTCGATTCCCGCCTTCTTCACCAGCCTCTTGAGCTTATCGGTGATGCTCTCAAAGCCCTTTACGCGCATGTTTGTAAAATACACCTTCGACGCCATATGTTTCCCTCCTATGCCTTTTCCCAAACGGTACGATTGACCTCCCGGAAGGTGAGCTCCGGGCTTTTCATGCTTACGCGCGTGTGCGGCGGCACGGACGACGTGACAAAGGCGTTGCCGCCGATGACGCAATCATCGCCGATCACGGTTTCGCCGCCCAGCACCGACGCGCCCGAATACACGGTCACGCGGTTGCCCAGCGTGGGATGGCGCTTCACACCGGCCAGCTTCTGCCCCAGACGCGTAGAAAGCGCGCCGAGCGTCACGCCCTGATACAGCTTCACAAAGTCGCCGATGACCGCCGTTTCGCCGATGACCACGCCCGTGCCGTGATCGATGAAGAAATATCGGCCGATTTCCGCGCCGGCGTTGATGTCGATGCCGGTCAGGCTGTGCGCGTACTCCGTCATGATGCGCGGGATGAACGGAACCTCTTCCTTATATAAAACGTGCGCCAGACGATATACAGTGATCGCGTGCAGACCCGGGTAGGAAAACACCACGCCCGCGCGCGATTTTGCCGCCGGATCGCCGTCAAACGCAGCCTCCACGTCGCATAGAAGCAGCCTTTGCACATTCGGGAGCGCCGATATGAATGCCTTTAGGACGCTTTCGGCCCTTTCCTCCACGTCGATCTCGCCGTTTCCCGCGTAGCAGAACGCCGCCTCCAGCTGCACGCGCAGCCGGGCGCAGATGCCGGTCAGCGCGTAGCCCGCGGCGTACTCACTGCGCGCCGTGGATACGTCGCCGAAAAAGCCGGGAAACAGCAGCGCGCGCAGCTTCTCCGTGATGTCCACCAGCTCCGCCCGCTCCGGCAGCGCGCAGCCATGGGCACGGAACAGCTCCTCCTCTCCGCAGGTCTCGGTGATCCTCGCAGCGCTTTCACGAATGATCGTTCTCATTTCGTCCGTCATGCTTTCTTTTCACTGCTCCTTTGAGGCGTCGTCCTTTTCGCCGCCGGTCTTGCTTCCTCCGGGAAGTGCGCGCGGGGCGCTTTGTGAACGGCGAAATCCACCAGATACGTGCTGAACCGGCGAATGCTGTCCATGAAGCGCGCCTCCCGGGTATTCATCTCCTCCTCGCCGGTCAAACGCGCCATTTTGGAAAGCGCGCGCTCCCACTTGCCCGTCGTGACCGCGCTGGTCATCTCCTCGGGCGCGACCCTCACGAGTGTGCGCCCCTTTTCGGTGGAGCGCAGCGTTTTGCCCTTTCGCTCGGCGTAGCCCACGTCGATCAGGCGCGTAAGAATCGCGGCGCGCGTCGCGGGTGTTCCGAGTCCGGCGTCCTTCATCTTCTCACGCAGCTCCTCGTCCTCGATGGTCTTGCCCGCGTCCTCCATGGATTTGAGAAGCGTGTCGTCCGTGTACGGAAGCGGCGGCTTGGTCTTGTTCGCCTTAATGCTCGTTTTCACAACCTCGCGCGTGTCGCCCGTCTGAAGCATCGGAAGCTCCTTCGCGTCAGTCTTCGCGTCCTTCTTTTCGTCGCGATAGAGCGCGCGCCAGCCCTCCTCGATCGTCACGCTGCCGTTGGTTTTGAACCGCTCGCCCTCCACGTCGGTGAGGATGCGCGTGGCCATGGCTCGCTGGTCGGGATAGTGCGCCGCGACCAGCCTGCGCGCGACCATATCATAGATGTTTCGCTCGTCCGCCGTCAGCCCGTCCAGCTTCGCCGCGCGGTCGGTGGGCACGATGGCGTGATGGTCGGAAATCTTCGCGTCGTCATAGATGCGCTCGGCCTTCTTTATGGGCGCGACGGCCTTCACGAACGATGCGTAGGGCTCCGGCAAAAGCTGCATCGTCCGAGCGATTTTCGGCACCATGTCGTTCGGCAGATAGCGGCTGTCCGTGCGCGGATAGGTAAGCAGCTTGTGCGTCTCATACAGCGACTGCGCGAGCTTCAGCGTCTTATCCGCCGAGTAGCCGTATTTGCGGTTTGCCTCGCGCTGAAGCGTCGTCAGGTCGTACAGGCGCTCCGGCGGCGTGCGCTTTTCCTCGCGCGTGCATTCCGTCACCACGCCCGTCTTCCCGTTCACCTTTTTCTTCAGCGCCTCGGCCTGCTCCTTGGAGGGAATGTGCGTGTCCTTCTTCTCCGCATCGATCCACACGCCCTTGTAATCGCCGAAATCCGCCGTCAGCTCCCAGTAGTCGTCCGGCACAAAGGCTTCAATCTCGCGGTCGCGCTTCACAATCAGCGCCAGCGTAGGCGTCTGCACGCGGCCGATGGACAGGTGCGCGTTGTATTTGAGTGAAAACGCGCGCGAGGCGTTCATGCCGACCAGCCAGTCTGCCTCCGAGCGGCAGCGCGCCGACAGGTACAGCGCGTTGTAATCCGAGTCCGGCTTCATCGAGGCGAACCCGGCGCGAATGGCCGCGTCGGTCATGGAGGAAATCCACAAGCGCATCACCGGCTTCTTGCAGCCCGCCATTTCATAGATGTAGCGGAAAATCAGCTCGCCCTCGCGTCCGGAGTCCGTCGCGCACACGATTTTCTCCGTCTCCTCGTCGTTCATCAGTTTTTTGACGACCTCGAACTGATCCTTTGTCGCCGGAAGCACCTTTAGGGGAATGCTCTCCGGCAGCATCGGAAGAGACGCCATTGACCATTTCCGGTATCGCTCGTCAACCTCGCCCGGCTCCTTCAGGGAAACCAGATGCCCCACCGCCCACGTGACGGTATAGTCCTTTCCAATCAGGCATCCGGTTCCCCGGCCGGCTGCGCCGAGAACGCGCGCAATATCCCGCCCGACGGACGGCTTTTCCGCCACCACCAGTGTTTTCATGCGCGCGCCCTCCATTTTCGTTTGTTACGCTTCTTCATTCATATGAATCCGCGCGAATTCCATGTATTTCTGCCAATCCTCGCGGCTGAGGAAATGCGTGCCGCCGCGCATCTGATAGCCGACGCTTCCGCTCAGGAAGCTCTCGCCCGGAAGAGCCATTCGGTCGGGCATTTCCAGCCCACTGCGGCCGAGAAGCTCCCATACCTCGCTCGCCGCACGGCAGGACAGGTATTCGCCCTCCGGCTCCGCCCACGAGTCCTCCTCCGCGCTGCCGACGCACACCAGCCGCGGCGCGATCATCGCCACGGCAAAGTGCATATCAAACGGCATTTCCGCCTCGCGGTTCTCCCACTGGCGATAATTGTCCGCGAACCACTCCCAGATGCCGCTTTTCACGATGTCGTGAATCGTCTCGCCGGTTTTCTTGTGCCGCGCAATGGACGCGCCGCCCGCGCCGGAATCGTTCACAAACGTCGCCCAGATGCGCTCATCCGACATGCCCGTATACAGCGCCGTCTTGCCCAGACGGGAATGACCGATCACCATGATGTGCGCCTTGTCCACTTCCTCGCGGGTATACAGCCAGTCGATTGCGCGGGACGCGGCATACGCCCACATGCCGATCTTGCCCCACTCGTCGGGTCTGCGGGCGCGGCCTTCATAGTACGCCTTGCCCAGACCATCCGAGAAATCGCCGTGATAGCGATCGTTCACAACGTCCTTGTAGTAGATCTGCGCAAAGCCGAAGCCGCCGTCGAGAATTTCCTCCGCGGGCAGGAACAGATCCGGCACGTCCGGCCGGAAATTCAAAACGACAAACACCGGCACAGGCCGCTTCGCCTTCGGAAACGCGAAGCGAACCGGGAAGGAAAATGACTTCTCGCCGAACTGAACCTTCAGTACCACCCGGCACAGGTTGGCCTTTCCGGCGAAGCTGGGCTTCTCCTCTTCCTCCTCCACAGTAACCACCGGCGTTTCCTCCGGGGAAAAACCGTACACCTGCGTGCGCAGAAGCGTCATCAGCTCTGCCCGTCGCTCCGGCCAGCTTTCCGCCGTCTCCCCCTCTCTCAGGATGGGCGGAAGCGCCCGGCCGTACCCATTTGACTTCATACTTCCTCGTTCTCCTTTCGTTCCTTTCTCCTATATAGCTTGCGATCAAGCGACCAGATTCGCTCCGTAAACGCGCCGGGGTTCACGCGCGCCAGCTCCGTGCGCATTTCGAACATGCGCGCGTCCAGAAGATCCAGCGTGTGCAGCGCCTCGGCCTCCGGGAACATGGGCGGCTTCGGGGAGCCGTATTCCGGAAGATCGTGATGCGAAAGAATCATGTGCTCCAGCATGATGAGCAGCTCCTCGTTCACGCCCATTTCCCGACCGCAGCGATCCAGCCTGCTCACGCCCATCACCAGATGCCCCAGCAGATTGCCCTCGGTGGTATAGTCAGTCACCAGACCCAGCTCATCGCTCTTCATTTCCTCAATCTTGCACAGATCGTGCAGGATCACGCCCGCCGCCAGCAGGTCGGCGTCGAGGAATGGATACAGCTCGCACAGCATATCCGCGCCGCGCAGCATCGTGGATGTGTGGTGCAAAAGTCCGCTTCGCTCGGCATGGTGCAGCTTCAGCGCCGCGGGCATGTAATTCAGCCGGTCGCCGCATTCCTCCAGACGCTTCAGCACGAGCTGGCGAAGCTCATGGTTTCGCATCGCGTCCACGCGGTTCAGAATTTCCTCCAGCATATCGTCCGCCGGGCGCGGCGCGCAGGGAATCAGCTTGTCCATTTCCACATTGTCCTCCGGCGTGGAAAGGCGCATTTTATCCACGCGCAGCTGGGCGTGGCCGTTGTATTCCTGCATCATGCCCCGCACGCGGATGACCGACGACACGGGCGGCGGCACGGCCGTTCCATCCCACATCTTGGCGTTCACGTCGCCGGAAATATCGGTCAATGTCATATCCAGATACTTTCCGCCGTTGGACGCGGTTCGCTGCTGCGCCGCACGCACCAGCAGAAAGCCGTCGAACATGGTGTTCCTGATCATATCGGTCAACCTTGGCTGTTCCCTCATAAACCGTTCCCCCGTCCCATGATTTCCTGCTTATATGATACTTCAAAACGCCGTTTTTGGCAAGAGAAAGCCGCCGTTTTTCATTTGTGCAGAAGGTTCTTGACAGACCGTAATTGTTTTGATATACTATATGCGTATATTTATGGAATTTTGTAATATATCATGAGGGAGGGTTCCGCATGAATCGCCTGCATTCGAATCTTCGAAGGCTTCTGGCCTGCGCTCTGATCCTCGCCGCCGTGCTCGGCGTGCTTTTACCGGCTTCCGCCGAGACGCAAAAGGCGATTGTCGCCGCAGACAGCGTTCGCGTATACCGCGACGCGGCACTGACAACGTATTACGGCAGCGTGAAAAAATATACCGTGCTCACCGTGGCAGCCGTCTCCGGTGACACCGCGCGGGTGCAGCTGAACGGAAAAACCGGCTACTGTGCAACCGACTCGCTTGTGAAAATCGACGACGTTAAAAAGCCCGCCTCCGTGACGGCGAGCACGCGCGTATATCTTGCTGCAAACGGAAAGGGAAAGTCCTACGCCGTAAAAAAGGGCTTTCAGCTGAACCTCGTCGCCATAAACGGCCAGAAGGCCATGGTTGAGAAAAATGGGAACATCGGCTACATGTGGGCGAAGTACCTTCGTCTGGATTCGGACGCTTCGGCGGAAGAGACCTTTGCCGACGCCGATTTTGAGGCCGTCGTGAAGGCAAGCAGCGTGAAGGTCTATGAGAAGCCTTCCACGGACAGCAAATACCTCGGCTCAATGAAGAAGGGCACGACGGTCGATGTGCAAAGCTACAGCGCGTCGTGGGCGTATGTCCGTCTCGGCTCCCGCTTTGGCTACTGCGCAAAGAGCGCGCTTGAAAAGAAGGCCTCCCCCGCTCCCACTGCGACGCCCTCCATTATCTATGACGAATTTCCCGCCGTCGTCAGCGCAGCGGCATTGAAGGTATATGCCTCCGCGTCCACCAACTCCAAGCTGCTGGGCACGCTGAAAAACGGACGAAGCGTGACCGTTCACGCGTACAACAACACATGGGCGCGCGTCAGCCTGAACGGAAATTACGGCTACTGCCTGAAAAGCGGCCTGAAAAAGCAGGCCGCCGCACCCGTTCCCACCGCGACGCCCCTGCCGACGGCCGCGCCCACCGCGAAGCCCACGGCTGCGACTGTGCCTACCGCCACACCTACGGGCAAGCCGACGGCGACGACCGTGCCCTCGTCGACCGACGAAATCTTCAGCGACGATTCGCTTTCGAATGAGCAGAAGGTGTTCGCGTTCATCACGAAGCGCATGAACTACACCGCCGCCGTCGCCTGCGGCATCATGGCGAATATCTACGCCGAATCGCGCTTCAATCCCGCCTCCGTTTCCTCCGCGGGCTACAGCGGCATTTGCCAGTGGAGCCAATCGCGCTTCGCGGCGATTAAAAGCTGGTGCGAAGACCGTTCCTACGATCCCATGTCGCTGGAGGGACAGCTGAACTATCTGAAATACGACCTTGACAGCCGCAACACCGTGTATCACAAGGCGCTCAAGGCCATGGGAAATACCGCGCAGGACGCCTACGACGCGGGCTACTATTTCTGCTACTACTATGAACGCCCCTCGGACAAGGCCTCAAAGTCCGATACGCGCGGCATCCGCGCCCGCGACGTGTACTGGCCGAAATATGGAAACTGACAGGAGACCAAACCATGCCGACACTGTTTGACACACACTGCCACATCAACGACGAACGCTTTCAGGATGACCGCGCCGATGTAATCGCCCGCATGCACGAGGCCGGCATTCGCCGCGCCGTGGTCGTGGGCGACGGCGCGCGGGATCCATCGGACGCATTTTCACTCGCACGCGAAAACGACTTTCTTTATGCCGCCGCGGGCGTACACCCGCACGACGCCTCGCTGTGGACGGACGAGCATCCCCGGCTGATTCGCGAATGGATGGCTGCGGACAAGGTGGTCGCGCTGGGCGAAATCGGTCTGGATTACCATTACGACTTCTCGCCCCGCGACGTGCAGAAGGAGGTCTTCGACCGTCAGCTCGAGCTGGCCTACGAGCTCGACAAGCCCGTGATTCTGCACATCCGCGAGGCGCACGGCGACGCGACGGACATGCTGCTGGCCCGCGCGCGCACCGGACGCATGCCGCGCGGCATCATGCACTGCTACACCGGAAGCTGGGAAAGCGCGAAGACCTATCTGAACCTCGGGCTGTACATCTCCTTCTCCGGCGCGCTCACGTTCAAAAACGCGCCGAAGCTGTGGGAAGTGGCCGAAAAGGCGCCGCTTGACCGGCTGCTGATCGAAACGGACTGCCCCTATATGGCGCCGGTTCCGATGCGCGGGCAGCGCAACGAGCCCGCCTACGTCGCCTATGTGTGCCGCAAGCTGGCCGAGCTGCGCGAGATCGACGAGGAAGCCGCCGCGGAAGCCACCTTTGAAAACGGCCTTCGCGTCTTCGGCCTGAACGCCTGAACACCTGCTCCCCCTGAAAAAAAGAAAGGAAGTCTTCCTTCATGCGAAAGCGATTAAGCCTGCTCTGCGCACTTCTGCTTTTGTGCGCGTCGCTGCCCGCGTGGGCGGACGGTGAGTTCTCTGCCTACATCAAAAGCAGCAGCGCCATGATCTATTCGGACGCGAAGCTGAAAACCCCTGCCGGGTCGCTCAAGAAAAACACCATCGTGACCGTGCTTGCCTATCAAAGCGGCGTCGCGAAAATTCAATACAAAAGCCGGGTCGGCTTCGCGCGCGTATCCGATTTAGGGAAGGTGAGCGACATTGCCCGCAAAACGACGCTCGCCCGCGAAAGCAAGGTCTATTCCAAGGCCTCCACAAAGGCAAGCTATGTAACCGTGCCCGCCGGGACAGAGGTATACGTGCTCAAGGTCACGGGTGCGTGCGCGATGATTGAGCGCGGCGGCAAGGTCGGCTACATCCATAAGAACAATCTGTCGCTATACGCAGGCGAGGAACCCGAAAAGGAAGAAACGCCCGAAATCGTCTATGTGGAATATGAGGCAAAGGTGACTTCCTCCTCCCTGCGCGTATACGCCTCGGCAAGCACGAAGGCCAAATCGCTGGGGACGCTGAAAAAGGGCGCGCTCGTTACCGTCGTCGCCACCTGCGGAAGCTGGGCGCGCGTGAAGAAGGGTGAGCGCGTGGGCTACTGCGCGCTGGGCAGCCTTGAGAAGTACGTCGATCCCTACGCCTACCTGAAGGACGGCCGCTATTCCAACGAAAAGACGATCTACACCTTCCTAACAAAGGAAATGAACCTCACCCCCGCGGCGGCCTGCGGCGCGCTGGCCAACATCAAGTTTGAAAGCGGCTACCGCACGGGCGCGCTCGGCGATGGCGGCCGGAGCTTCGGCATCTGCCAGTGGTTCTATCTGCGCTTCACGCGGCTCAAGAATTTCTGCCAGAATCGAGACTACGACTATGAGACGATCGAGGGTCAGCTGTGGTTTCTGAAATACGAGCTGGAAACCTATTATCCGATGGTGCTGCGCTATCTGCGCGGCGTTGAAAACACGGCCAAGGGCGCCTATGACGCGGGCTGGTACTGGTGCTATCATTTCGAGGGCCCTGCCAACCGCGAGCGGGTTTCCGTCACGCGCGCAGGCTACGCCCGGGATACCGTATGGCCGCGCTACGGCGGCTGACAAGGGAGGAACCTTTTTGGAACACACACGGTTTTATGAGCTTTTAGACGCGTGCCCGGTCATCGCGGCGGCGAAAAACGAGGAAGGCCTGCGCCATTCGCTGGACGCGGACTGCCGGGTGGTGTTCGTGCTGTATGGCAGCGTGGCCGACATCCCGGACATCGTTGGGCGCATCGACGAGGCTGGAAAAACGCCCGTCGTGCACATCGATCTGGTCGACGGTCTGGCCGCGCGTGAGCCCGCGGTGGACTATATCCGTCTGCGCACGGCGGCCGCCGGAATCATCTCCACGAAGGGCGTGCTGATTAAGCGCGCCCGCGAGGTGGGGCTGATCGCCATTCAGCGCTTTTTCCTGCTGGACTCCATGGCGTTGACCAACATCGAAAAGCAGGTGAAGGCCAACCATCCCGACCTGATCGAGGTTATTCCCGGCGCCATGCCGAAGGTGATTCGCTGGCTATCGCAGGGACTTGAACTGCCCGTGATCGCGGGCGGCCTGATTCGCGACCGAGAGGACGCAGAAAACGCACTTTCTGCCGGAGCGCGCGCCATTTCCTCCTCGAACGCCGAATTTTTACGACATTTTTCGTCACAATCTTAACAAACAAATGCTATAATTACCTTTGTCAGCTTAGACCGAATACGGAGATTTAGAGAGTATGAGGACACAGCCGTCGGGTTGTGTTTCTTGTACTCTTTTTCCGTCCGTCGATTTACAAAGGTTTGGAGGGATTTGCAATGTATGACGTTGCCGTGGTCGGCTGCGGCGTCATCGGCGCCGCGACGGCGTTCTCGCTGTCCATGTATCAGCTGAACGTCGTCGTGCTGGAAAGGGAAAACGACGTGGCTTTGGGCGCGACCCGCGCCAACAGCGCCATCATTCACGCGGGCTACGATCCCGAGCCCGGCACGAAGATGGCGCGGCTGAACGTGCGCGGCTGCGAAATGGCGCGGGAGCTGTGCGCCCGGCTGGATGTGCCGTATCAGAACAACGGCTCTCTCGTCCTCGCGTTTTCTGAGGAAGAAATGGCAACCGTGCGCGAGCTGTACGCGCGCGGCGAAGCGAACGGCGTGCCCGGCCAGCGGATTCTGACCGGCGACGAGGTGCGCACCATGGAGCCCTATGTTTCGGACGAAGTCGTGGGCGCGCTGTACGCGCCGTCCGCGGGCATCGTCAATCCCTGGGAATACGCCATCGCCATGGCGGAGGTCGCCGTGCAGAACGGCGTCGAGGTGCGTCTGAATGCGGGCGTGACCGCGATTGCCCGCATCCCCGGCGGCTACCGCATTACCGCGGGCGGCCAGACCGTCGACGCGCGCTATGTGGTGAACTGCGCGGGCGTTGACAGCGCAGTCGTGCACGAAATGGTCGCGCCGAAGGCGTTCAGCATCTACCCAGTGCGCGGCGACTACTATCTGATGGACAAGTGCGAAAGCGTCCGCGCGCGCCGCGTGCTGTTCCAGTGCCCCTCCGCGCTGGGCAAGGGCGTGCTCGTCTCCCCCACCGTGCACGGCAACCTGATCGTCGGTCCGGACGCCGTCGCCTGCGAGGACGGCCACCGCGTGAACACCACGGCGGAGGGGCTCGCGTATGTCAAGAAGGCCGCCGCGCGTTCGGTTCCGTCCATCGACTACCGCAGCGCCATTCGCAATTTCGCCGGCATGCGCGCAAACTCCGACCAGAAGGATTTCGTCATCGGCATGGCCGCCGAGAACTTTCTCAATCTGGCGGGCATCAAGTCCCCCGGCCTTTCCAGCGCGCCCGCCATCGGCGAGGAAGCGGTGAAGCTGCTTTCTGAAAACGGGCTTGTGCTGACCCCGAAGGCAAATCCCGTCACCACGCGCAAATGCGTCCGCTTCAAGTCCCTCAGCGAAGACGAAAAGCGCGAAGCGGTGCGCCGCAATCCCCTCTATGGCCGCGTGATCTGCCGCTGCGAAACGATCACCGAGGGCGAAATCGTGGACGCGATTCATTCCCCCATCCCTCCCTGCTCGCTGGACGGCGTGAAGCGCCGCGCCGGCTCCGGCATGGGGCGCTGTCAGGGCGGCTTCTGCGGGCCGCGCGTGCTGGAAATTCTCTCGCGCGAGCGGAAGCTGGATCCCACCCAGATTCTGAAGGACCGCGCCGGAAGCTGGATTCTGGCCTGCGAAACCAAGGAGGAGGCGAACCGGGTATGACGTATGATCTGATTGTCATCGGCGGCGGCCCCGCCGGTCTGGCCGCGGCCGTGAGCGCCTCCGAGAACGGCCTGAAAAACATCCTCATCGTCGAGCGCGATAAGGAGCTTGGCGGCATTCTGAACCAGTGCATTCACAACGGCTTCGGCCTGCACCGCTTCAAGGAGGAGCTGAGCGGCCCCGAATACGCGCGCCGCTTCATTGACATGCTCAAAAACACCACCGTTTCGGTGCTGACCGACGCGATGGTGCTGGATATTGCCCCGAATCGAACCGTGCACGTCGTAAGCGCGCAGCGCGGCTATCAGACGCTGGCCGCGAAGTCCGTGGTGCTCGCGATGGGCTGCCGCGAGCGCACGCGCGGCGCGATCGGCATTCCCGGCGACCGCCCGTCGGGCGTATTTACCGCCGGCACGGCGCAGCGCTATCTGAACCTTGAGGGCTACATGTGCGGCCGCCGCGTCGTCATCCTCGGAAGCGGCGACATCGGCCTGATCATGGCGCGCCGCATGACGCTGGAGGGCGCGAAGGTGCTGGCGTGCGTCGAGGTCATGCCCTATTCCGGCGGCCTGACGCGCAACATCGTGCAATGCCTGCACGACTTCGATATTCCGCTTTACCTCTCCCACACCGTCACGGACATCACAGCGACGAACGGCCGCGTTTCCAGCGTCACCGTCGCGCAGGTGGACGAGCGCCGCGCGCCCATTCCGGGAACGGAAATGCGCTTCGACTGCGACACGCTGCTTCTGTCCGTCGGCCTGATTCCCGAAAACGAGCTGACCCGCGCCGCGGGCATCGCGATCGACCCGCGCACCAACGGCCCCGTCGTGTTCGAGAACATGGAAACCTCCATGCCCGGCGTGTTCGCGTGCGGCAACGTCGTTCACGTGCACGATCTGGTCGACTACGTATCCGCCGAGAGCGAGCGCGCCGGAAAGGCCGCCGCAAGGTTCGTGCTGAACGGCGACGCGCAGGGCGAGCCGATTGAGCTTCACAACGGAAACGCCGTTTCCTACACCGTGCCGCAGAAGCTTCGCCGCGAAAACGTGGAGAAGGTGGCCGACGTGTTCTTCCGCGTGCGCCGTATCTTCGGCGCGAGCACAATCAACGTGACGAGCGGCGGGCAGGTGCTGGCTTCCTGCAAGCGCGAGCGCATGGCGCCCGGCGAGATGGAGCACCTGCTGCTGCCCGCGGCGCTGCTTCAGAAGGCGTCCGGCGAAATCACCATTTCCTGCGAGGAGGCGGATTGCAAATGAAGGAACTGATTTGTATCGTCTGCCCGAGAGGCTGCCACCTGAAGGTGGATGAAGCGAACGGATACGCCGTGACCGGCAATTCGTGCCCCCGCGGCGCGGAATACGGACGCAACGAATGCACCCATCCGACGCGCGTGCTGACGACGACCGTCAAGATCGACGGCGCGGCCTATCGCCGCTGCCCCGTGCGCACCGAGCGCGCCATCGACAAGAGCCTGCTGTTCAAGGCCATGGACGCGCTGAACCATGTAACGCTTCACGCGCCCGTCCACGTGGGCGACGTGGCGCTTGAAAACGTGTGCGGCACGGGCGTAAACGCAATCGTCACCCGCGAGCTGTAATCCCTTTCCCGAAAACAGGCGCGCCGAAGCTCCGTTTGGAGCCCGACGCGCCTGTTTCCTTTGCGAAGGTCTATCGCAGGCGGAAGACCTGCCTTTATTTCCCGAAGCCCTCGAGAACGTCGTCGTTTTGCAGATACGTCCACGTGCTGTTCGTGATCTTTATCGTCAGGCTGTTGTCGCTATCCCGGTAGATCACGCCGGACATCTTGTTTCCGTTCGGGTCGTCGATCACAAAATTCATTTTATGATCCTCGAAGGTACCCACGCCATTTTCGAGATTGCACAGTCTGATAATGCTGATTTCAACCGTAAAGGTGCCGTCCTCGTTATCCGTCAGAACCAGCGTGCTTCCGTCGTCGCTTCTTTTATGCTCGCCAACGAAATCCGCCAGTTCGCGCGCGCGATCCTGCTCGGGATCGTCCGTCGCATCCTCCTGAAGCGGCACGAACAGCATTTCGGCTACAGCCTGAATATCCATGCCGTCCAGATCGCTTGACACCGCGGAGAGCGAATAGGTCACGCCGACCACCGCGTCGTACCAGTTCACAACCTGCACGTCATCCTCGGTTCCATCCTCGGGCGCGCAATAGACGAAATACACAGCGTTCCTGTTTGCGACGCTTCCCTCTTCCTCGCCCGTCCATTCATACGCCATGCCGGAAATATCCGTCAGCTCATTCGTCATCTGAGCTCGATACGTCCATTTCGTCTCGTCCATCACAAAGCGAAGCTGAGCCATTCCGCCTTCCTGCATATAGCTGTAGGCAACCTCGCTCGCGCCCTCCGGCGCGGTCAGCTCAAAGCCGGTCGCCTCCGCGACGCCCTGCTTGTCCGATTCCGTCCAAGGATTCGCAAGTCCCATTCCCGCAGACGTATCCGCGAAGCGCAGGCTGTCAAGAATCTGTTCAAGCTCCGCCTCGGCGTCCAGAACCGCGTTCCCGTCGGTCGCGGTATCCTCCTCCGCGTTCTTTTCGCAGCAGCCGTATGCCGTCACGATGTAGCAGCCGCCGTCAAAATTGCGGGCGTAAACCACAACCTGATTGGCGTAATCCTCCGAGGAGCCGTTGTCATAAACGAAGTACAGCCACTCCTTATCGTCGCTGAAGAACATACCCTTGTCCAGCTCCGCCTTATGCGTCGCGGCGGCCTCGGTCATGTAGGCCTCCGCGTCGGTATCCTCGGCAACCACGATGCTGAAGCCGAACGGCTCGGCCGTCTCGCCGAGATACATTCCCGCAACGTCGCCATTTTCATCCACGTCAACCTTGAAGTTGTACCTGTTGAAGGTCAGGCTGATTCCGTTTTCCAGCGTGAGCGTCTCAACGCCGTCGGGAAGATCGACAATTCCATTGGTTTCGGTGCTTTCCGCGAACGCGGGCACGATTGCCAGCATCACCAGCGCCAGCACCAGAGACAGAATCCTTTTCATACTCTTTTCCTCCTTTGGCTTGAAGCCGATTCTTAGACAACGGCACGCGGCAAATTGTTCCTTGATCTTCAGAAAAAAATTCGCGAGCGAAGAATTTTTCCTTTGGAATGATTTCCGTATATCGGCTCTGTTTTCCTTGACGGCAAAAGTCGCGCGGCGTATAATGATAGGCGTTCCCGGAGGATTTTTGAACAACATCGGAACGGAGGAGACTCATGGCGAATCCAAAGCTTTTTACGCATCCCTGCATTCACCGTTATGAAGGCAATCCTGTTATGACCTGTAAGGACGTTCCCTATCCCAGCACGCTTGTGTTCAACGCCGGCGTTATCCGCTATCAGGGCCGCTACGCGATGACGTTCCGCAACGACTATGAGCATATCAGTCAGGCAAAATTCGCCGGCACGAATATCGGTCTTGCGTTCAGCGACGACGGCATTCACTGGAAGGTCGAGCCGCAGCCCGTGTTCGCGCTGCAGGACAAGGAAATCGTCCGCGCCTACGACCCGCGCCTGACCGACGTCGAGGGACAGATTTATATGACCTTCGCGGTGGACACCCGCCACGGCGTGTGCGGCGGCATTGCGAAAACCGACGATCTGCATCACTATGAAATGGTTTCCCTGAGCGTGCCGGACAACCGCAACATGGTGCTGTTCCCGGAGCGTGTCAACGGCATGTACATGCGCCTGGAGCGTCCCATGCCCGTGTACAGCCGCGGCAGAGACCAGTTCGACATCTGGATCAGCGAAAGCCCCGACCTCGTGCACTGGGGCAACCCGCACCTGCTGCTGGCCGTCGAGGACTTCCCGTTCGCCAACGATAAAATCGGCCCCGGCGCGCCGCCGCTGCGCACCGACGCGGGCTGGCTGATCTTCACCCACACCGTCGATATCGACCCCACCCGCGGCAAGAACGGCTGGGAAGATCGCTGGATCAAGCGCTATTGCATCGCCGTGGCGCTGCTGGATCTGAACGAGCCGTGGAAGGTGCTTGGCTATTCGAAGGTGCCGCTGCTCGCCCCGGAAACCGACTACGAAACCACCATCGGCTTCCGCACGAACGTCGTGTTCCCGACCGCCGCACTGCGCATGGATGACAACATCATCCGCATCTACTACGGCGCCGCCGATACCGTGATCGCCTTCGCCGAAGCCAAGGAGGAAGACCTCATTCAGCTGTGCCTGAAGGGCGAATAACGAAAACCTGTTCTATACACTTTGCCGCCGGAGATGCTTTTTCTCCGGCGGCGAAATTCTATTCTATCACATCTGCCCATTCAGGCGAAGACCCACATACACGGACGGGCGCTGCAAAACGGCGTTTTTCAATGCCTGCCCAGATACGCTCGCCGTCAGCTTCGCGCTCAGAAGCACCGTGCATACAAGAAACAAAAGCGCCATCAGCTTATACACTCTGTCCGCTCTGCGATTCTTCACAACATACCTTCTCTTCCGCTGATTTCTGTAATTCATCGTCAAGCTCTCCTTTGTTCGTCTGTGTCTGCATTATAACAGAACATATGTTCGATGTCGAGCGTTTGGCGAAAATTTAAGGCAACACCGCACAAATGAGCTGATCGGCCGGCGAATGGATTTTCCGTCAGATGCAAATGCAAATTCCGAAGGTTTACTGGAGGTAAATCGAGGAATTTTCATGCCGCAGATGGCGGAAAAGACATCGCCCGACGTGCCGCCGAATTGTGCGGTGGTGCCTTAAGGCAAATTTGAAAGGCTTCGTCCGACGCGCCGCCGAATTGTGCGGTGGCGCCTTATTTCGGTTCCCACTTGAACAGCACCACGCTGCCGATCATCAGCGCCAGCGC
>CAVERI010000018.1:0-37674 GCA_963618055.1 bacterium
TGACGTTCTGCGTCTCGATTTGGATTAGCCTGATCCCTTCACAAGGACGCTTCCCCGCCTATTAAGGAAGCGTCCTTTCTGCGAGCAGAAAGCCCCCGCATTTCGTATCAAAAACGGACGCAGCCTGCTTTTAAACAAAAAAGAAGCTCCGACTGTTTAACCAGCCGGGGCTTTCAGGTGCCACCCGGATTCGGACCGGGGAATGAAGGTTTTGCAG
Organism: bacterium; assembly: GCA_963618055.1. GTDB lineage: Bacteria > Bacillota > Clostridia > Christensenellales > Aristaeellaceae > SFHK01. The sequence continues at coordinate 218 of CAVERI010000018.1, forward strand.
ACCTTTGCCTTACCACTTGGCTATGGCACCGGGTATAAGAAAAGCGGTAGACGAGACTCGGACTCGCGACCTCCACCTTGGCAAGGTGGCGCTCTACCAACTGAGCTACTACCGCAAAAGAAATGGCGCGGGGCGGAATCGAACCACCGACACGGAGATTTTCAGTCTCCTGCTCTACCTACTGAGCTACCGAGCCATAAAAGCGATCCGGAAGGGGCTCGAACCCTCGACCTCCAGCGTGACAGGCTGGCATTCTAAACCAACTGAACTACCGGACCACATTTCTGGGAACAACAGGGCTCGAACCTGTGACCCTTTGCTTGTAAGGCAAATGCTCTCCCAACTGAGCTATGCTCCCTCAGGTTCCTGCCTGCGTTGCCGTCGCATCGACGACTTTGATATAATACTACACTATAGCGTTTTTGTCAATACGTTTTGGAAATTCTCTTCCGTTAACTATGTGTTGCGTGTATTTACGCGCATTTACAGGTTCAACAGCACAATTCCAAGCAGGCCGCTGGCAAGCATGGTGGCAATCCGCAGGTTGAACCTGTCCTTATACCGCAGGATGCCATATATCGTAATCAGCACAATCAGGCCACCCTGCCGCACAGGGAACACGACCACGCCGTCCAGCACTGTCAGCGCCTTCATGCTGTAAAGCGTTCCGAACACCGTTCCCGCGCCCACCAGCACGGCGTACAGGAAGAAGCGCAGCTTCTCCCGCGGAAGCGCCAGCTTTCCCGCGCAGGCGGACTGAAGCACAATCGCGCCGCTGATCGCCGTGCCTGCCAGCACCGACGCGAGGATGAAGGGCGAAACCTCCGCCTCGGGATACAGCGTCACAAACGTCTTCTGCACCAGCGACAGACTTCCGTCTCCCAGCATCGTAACAAGCACCAGCGCCAGCCACCGGCCGCTTTTCTTCTTGTCGTCTCCCCCGCCCAGCGCGCTCAGGATCAGCGTCAGCAGGATGCACGGAATGCCCAGCCAGCGGCACACCGTCATGCGCTCGCCGAAGAACGCCACGCCCGCAATCAGCGAAAGTATAAGCGACAGGTTCACAATCAGCGTCGTCTGCCCGATTGGCCCTACGGACAGCGACTTAGTCATCAGCGTGATGGTCGTAAGAAAGATGATTCCGTAGCCAATCGCCAGCAGCCAGCCGCCCACAGGCAGGCGCAGGCTTGTGCCCATCAGAAGGAGACACGCGAGCATCGTCAGGTGCACGGGCAGCTGATACAGCATCAGAAGCCGCGTGTCCGCGCGATAATGGTTGCCGAAGGCCTTGTTCACGGCGTTTTGAAGGAAAAAGAACAGCATCGAAACGATTACGTACAGCATATCGCGCCTCCTATGCCTTCACGCTTCCTGCCAGAAGCCCGGAAACGAAGTGCTTCTGTGCGAAGAAAAACACAAGGTAGATCGGCAGGGACGCGGTCAGCGTCGCGGCCATCAGAAGATTCCAGTAGATTCCACCCTCGTCTCGAAAGCCCGTCAGCGCGACCTGCACGGTCTTCATTGCATCGCCGCTCGTGGCGACCAGCGGCCACGTGTACTCGTTCCACGTGCCCGTGAATTTCAGAACGCCCAGCGACGCCAGCACCGGCCCGCTCAGGGGCAGGTACACGCGCAGATACGTGCCGAACCGTCCGCAGCCGTCCATCATGGCCGCGTCGTCAAGCTCCTGCGGGAATGCCACATAGAACTGCCGCGTCAGGAACACGCCGAACGAGCCGGCAATGAAGGGAATAATCAGTCCCGCGTAGGTATTGATCAGGCCGGACGAATCGCCGCCAAAGAAGCTCATTTTTTTAAGCAGCGTAAACACGGGAATCAGCGTCACCTGCGTGGGAATCATCATGCCAAGCAGAATCAAAAGGAACAGCGCGTCCCTCCCGCGAAACGGAATGCGCGCGAACACATAGCCGGACATCGAGTTGATTACCAGTGAAATGAGCACCGTGACCACCGTCACATAGGCGCTGTTCAGAAAATACCGTCCCCAGCTTCCGCTCTGCATGGCGAGACGGTAGTTTTCAAACCGCAGCTTCGCCGGAATGATCACCGGGTCGGCTGAGTAAATTTCGTTCATCGTCTGAAGCGAAACGGAAACGGTCATAAACATCGGAAACGCCACCAGCAGGCACAGAACCAGCATAAGCAGCAGGGAGGCGATATGGAACACCCGATCTCCGCGCGTCCTCTTCATCCGCAGCTCACCTCGCTCTCCCCGGCTCTGCTCATGCGGAAGTTAAGCAGCGTAAGCAGCATCACAATCAGCAGCAGCGCCACGGCCATCGCCGAGGCGTAGCCCATGCGGAACTCGCTGAAGCCCTGCTGATAAATCTGGTGAACAATCGTCGTCGTGGCATACACCGGGTCGCCGCGCGTCATGATCTGTACCTGTTCAAAGGTCTTAAACGCGTCCACCATCGTGGTAATAAACACGAAAAACGCCACCGGCCGCACCATCGGGAGCGTAATTTTGAAAAGCCGCGTCATCTCCCCCGCGCCGTCCACTGTTGCCGCCTCATACAGCTCCACCGGAATCGAATTGATGCCCGCCAGATAAATCAGCATGCAATAGCCGATGTTCTTCCACACGTTCACAAAAATCAGGCAGCCGAGCGCAAGGCTTTTATCAAACAGCCAGCTTCGCCCGCCCGCGCCCAGAAAGTGCAGCACCTTATTGATAAAGCCGTGGTTCGGGTCAAACATCATCAGCCAGATCATCGACACCGCCGCCATCGACGTTGCATACGGAAAGATCAGAAGCATTCGAACCCACTTGACCGCCCCGGCGGAGCGGTTCAGAAACGCCGCCGTCAGAAAGCCCAGAATGGTCAGGGAGAGCACGCTCACAAGCGCGTAAATGCTGGTGTTGACGCACGCCTTCACAAACACGTCGTCCTGCGGCAGGCGCAGATAATTCTTCAGTCCCACCCACGTATCCGTGTCCATATTGTAATTGGTGAAGGAGTACCAAATGTTTTTAAAGGCCGGATAAATCACAAACGTCAGAAAAAACAAAAGAAACGGAGTCAGCATCAGAAATGCCGCCGTTGCGTCTGAGCGTCTCGCACCCTGCATACGCGTTTTTTTCACCTGTAAAATCCCCCAGAGAGCCCGGAGGAAGAGCAGCGCTTCCTCCGGGTCGCTTTTTCATCAGCCGTTGATGCGGAATTCGATATCGGCCTGCGCCTTATTGAGCGCCTCGGCAATATCCATATCGCCGAACACAACGTTCTGGCTCAGTTCGTTGCGCACGGTCTGGAAGCCGGTCGACCACGTTACGCGCGGCATGCCGGTTCCGTAGGCGACGCACTCGCTGCGCACAAGGTTCATCGGATCCATTTCGGCATAGGCCTCAACCAGAGACGTGCGGGTGACGGGAATCTTCACCATTTCGGCGCGCTTGAGCGTAGCTTCCTTGGAAAGCACGAAGGAAATGAAGCTGAACGCCTCGTCCGGGTTCTGGCACTTCGTGCCGATGAACAGCATGTTGCAGCCGCAGAAGGAGGCCTTCGTGCCGTTGTTCGGAGGCAGCGCGATGCCGACCTTGCCCTCGTACTCGGGGTTGTTGAGCATGGTGGTCAGCGCGGCGTTGTTAATCAGCGTCATGGCGGCGGAGCCGGACACGAACGGATTTACCTCGCTGTTGGAATAGGTCAGGCTCACGTCCGGAATCAGCTCGCGCAGGAAGGACAGCGCTTCGGAAACCGCCTCGTTGTCCGCGAACGTCGGCTCGCCGTCAACGATGTACTGGCCGCCGTTGCCATACACAAACACGTCCAGCTCGACAAGGTTGCCGCCGGTCTGCGGATAGCAGAAGCCCGCGAATTCCACCTCGCCGTTGTCGTTCTTCTTCGTCAGCTCGCGGGCCGCGTCGGCCAGCTCGTCCCACGTGGTGGGCACGGCAATGCCGGCTTCCTCAAGCAGATCGCTGCGATAGGCGAACACGTAGGGCGTAACGGAATAGCCAAGGCCGTACACGTGTCCGTTATAGGTTCCGTTGGCGAGCACGGAGGGCATGATGTCGTCCTTGCCCTCCCAGCTGTCGAAATACTCGTCGATGGCCATATACTGGTTCGCCTCGACGCGCTGCGCGACGGAGAGAATGCCATGGCCGATCAGATCCACGCCCTCGCCGGACGCGAAGCGGGTGTTGAGCACGGTGTCCATGGATTCGCCGATGGGCGCTTCCTCATAGGCAATGTGCACGTTCGTGTTGACCTTCTCAAACTCCTCAATCGCCCACTGCCAGAAGGCGCGCTCGGCCTCATCGTTGCCGATGCGCATGAAGCTCAGGGTTACCTTCTCATCCTCGGCCACAGCGGAAGCTCCCGCGAGCACAAGGGTGAGAGCCATAAGAATCGCAAGCAGTTTTTTCATGGGTTTTCCTCCTTGATTTAGATGCGTTCCTCCGGAACGTGTTTTTTGCCCTCGAGCAGCTGGCGTTTCATCCACTGGCTGCCCGCAAAGCGATCACCCGTCTCGATCAAGCGTTCGTACAGGCGCTCGCGCATGGCCTTCAAAAGCTCCGCATACGCGGGGTCGGCGATTCGGTTCCGCTTTTCGCCGGGGTCGAGCGTCAGGTCGTACAGCTCGTCCACGTCTGTCAGATTCCACACATACTTGTGCGTGCGCGTTCGAAGTGCGCGCGTAGTGTACAATCCAAACTGCTGGCCGTTAGACGTAACCAGTACGTCCGCCGCGCCCATCTCCTCCTCCGCCGTTTCCGGCAGCGGATGGCCGTGGCGCATCGGCTCCTCGGGAAGATTCGCCCATTTGCGGATGGAGGCGGGAATGTCCAGACAGTTCATCACGAATTCGCGGCTCACGCGCGGCTTCGCGCCCGGAATCCTCGCCACCAGCGGAACGCGGATGATGTCGTCATACAGCACGTAGTGCTTATCCAGCATCGAATGGCTGGCGCACATGTCTCCGTGGTCGGACGTAAAGAGAATCGCGGTGTCGTCGTACTGTCCGGTTTCCTTCAGCGCCGCCAGAATGCGGCCGATCGCGTCGTCCAGCTGGGTAATCCAGCCATAGTAGCGCGCCACCATCGGCTGGAAGTCCTTCCATTCATACTTCGCCGTGTCCCAGCTCAGCGTCTGCTGCTTGTGGATGTACGGCTTCAGATGGAATTCGTCGCCCCAGCCGTCCCACGGCTCGATGTCCTCCGGGTTGTACATGCGGGAAAACGGCGCGGACGGACGGCACGGCAGGTGCGGAATCTCATAGTCCACCCACAAATGCCAAGGCTTCCCCTCGGCGGCGAAGGAGCGAATCATTTCGCCCGCGCGCCCGGCCAGCCAGTGCGTCTCGGAATCCTCCACCGGGATGGGGCTTTCGCAGCCCAGCCAGCCGCCCTCGTACTTCACGTCCGGATGCTTCTCCGCCGCGAAGGCGCGGTATTCACTCAGGCGCACCGTGGACTGATAGCCGAAATCCGCGGGCGTGCGGGTCGGCGACACGTGGAAGCGCCCGATATAGCCGGTGTTCCATCCGTTTTTCTTCAGCTCGCCCGGCCAGCAGATGGAAGGATCCAGCTCCGGCGTGGGCATGAAATCGTAGTTCCACTGCGCGCCGATAGCGTCCGGCCGGCGACCGCACAGAAGCGACTGGCGCGCGGGCGAGCACACCGGCAGCGGCGTGTACGCGTCCTCAAACACGATGCTTTCCCGCGCGAGAGCGTCGAGGTTCGGGGTTTTTACGCCCCGAAGCCCTCGATAGCCCACGCAGTCATGCCGAAGCTGGTCGGCATTGATCAGCAGGATATTCATGCCGTCAGATGCGGCTGATGTCGCCATGGAAGGCGGGCAGCAGCTCGGGCACGACCAGGACGCCGCCGTTCTCGTAGCTCTTCATCGCGGCGAAGGTGTATTCCAGCGTAGCGAGCGCGTCGCGGCCAGAGGCGCGCAGATACTCGCGCGGCACCTTGTTGGCAATGTCCTCGAGGAAGGCGTTGATGCGGATCGGGAACGTGGAGCCAAACTCCTTCACGCCGAAATCGGTGGTCTTGGGCGTGGGCGAAGCCATGCCGGGGTTCTCAACCTCGTTGATGTTCCAATAGTGCAGCTTCTCCACACAGTTTTCGATGCAGAAGGTGCCCTTCGTGCCGGCGTGCTCATAGCTCCACCAGCCGCCCAGACCGAACATCGCGTCTCCGCGCTGGCTGATCAGGTAGCCCACGCCGCCGTTGGCGAAGCGCACATGAATGGAGTTGATGGACAGCATCGGATCGCACGCGGTCGCGCGCACGCCGGGCTTGGACAGGAACGCCTGCACGCCCACGATGTCGCCGCAGAAATGGCGCATGACGCTGAACGGATGCGCGCAGAAGGCCTTCAGGTGGCTGTAGGGCGTCTGCCAGCGGGGCGCGCCGGGGCCGCCGTACTTGAGCTCGGAGCCGTTGAAGCCAACCTTGTGAATGCAATACACCAGCTCGCCCACACCGCCGTTCTTCATCAGCTCGTCCGCCGCGAACGCCGGGCCGGAGAAGTAGTGGTTCAGGTCGCAGCCGAGATACACCTTCTGCTTCGCGGCATAGCGAACCAGCTCGCGCGCGTCGTAAATGTCGGCGCAGATGGGCTTCTCAACCAGCACGTTCTTGCCATAGCTCAGCGCCAGCATCGCCGGCTCAAAGTGCATAGAGCCGTTGTCATAACCGGAGGTGGTCACGGACACGATGTCGATTTCCGGCATCGCCTTGAGCATTTCCTCCTCATCATAGAACGCGCGCACGCCGAATTTCTCCGCCGCCGCGTCCGCCTTTTCCTTCACCAGATCGCATACCGCGACCAGCTCGGAAAGCTCGTTTTCGTGATAGCACTTCGCGTGCGTGTTGCCAATGCCGCCCATACCGACGACTGCGCACTTCAGTTTCATGATTCGTACCTCCCCTGTCATTCCTGTTTTTCGTCGTTTACGCGGGCGTACCCGGACGGAGCCACGCCCAATTCCTTTTTAAACTCGCGCGAGAAATGGCTCAGGCTCGCAAAGCCCACGCGCTTCGCCGTGTCGGAGACCGACGCGCCCGAAGCCAGCATGTCGGCCGCGCGCGCGAACCGGCAGCGCCGAAGGTATTCCTGAACGCCCACGCCGGTGATCGTGCGGAACTGCCGGGAGAGATAGTCCGGGGTCACGCCCGCCTCGGCGGCAATCGCCGCCACGGTCAGCTCGCTGTCCGAATACCGTTCGCCGACAATTTCCAGCGCCTTCGCCACATAGTTGGGATAGCCGCCGCCGTCACTTGTCGCCCGACCGCGCTTCTCCAGCGCCCGCGCGTAGTCGATCAGCACGCACGTGCCCTGACACAGAACGCGCGTCTGCCAGCCGATTTCCCGCGTTTTCTGATCCTCAAGTATCCCGCGCAGAAGCCGGGATACGCGCTTTTGCTCGTTCAGATCCAGATGCACCTTCACGGAATCCCATTTCCGACTGTCCATGGAGAAGATCGTTTTGAACACCGGCTCGTGCCGGAGCTTTTGAAACGCTTCCTCTAAGAACAGAAAGTTGTACAGCTGCACCACGCGCGAGCCAATGTAGCTGTGGTTGTTGCCCGGCGTGATCAGGAAGCAGTCTCCCTCCATAACCAGCGCCGTCTGCTCGTCCGTTCCGTGCAGGCAGAAGCCCTCGCGGATGTAGACGAATTCGTAGAACGCGTGGGCATGCGGGCTGATGCGCGTCTGGCTCTGATCAAGCACAACCATGCCCGGCGCTCCCGCGTCGGCATGCTTTTCAAACCGAAGCACATTATCCGGCATCTGCCCGCCTCCCTTCGTCAGATATAATTAGATATAATTTGGGAACATTTCGTCCAGATACACAATCCGGCCGGTATTGAGGGATTCGATGGCCGCGTGGATGATCATCTGCGCCTTAAGCCCCTGAAGTCCGCTGCCGTCGATATCCTCAGGCTTCACGCCCGCCGTCACCTGCCGCACGAACGAACGGATGCGGTCGCGGAAGGTATCGTCAAAATTGGAATAGCCGCCGAACACCGGGTTGGTGTACACGCGCTTTTCCGGGTTCCCGGCGGGATACAGCGTCGCCTCGCGCCACATGTCCTCAAACACCAGCCGTCCCTTGAGTCCCGCGACCTCGCACCGCTCCATCGGATGACCGCGGGCAATGTCGTAGGAGCTGGTCAAATGACCGACCGCGCCGTTTTTGAACTTCATGTTGACGCTGGCCGTCGACCAGATGGTGCGCCCCGGCGACTTCATCGCGAAGCACTGCACGGCCTCCACGTCGCCCATGAAATAGCGGATGATCTCGCAGGAATGCGGGTTCAGCGCCTTCAAATGATAGTAGGGGCTGTCGAAATCCTGCGGCTTGCCGATCCACAGCGCCATGTTGCAGAACAGAAGGTCGCCCAGCAGTCCCTCCTCCTGCCACTTCTTCGCGGCGCGGGCGGCGGGCGTAAAGCGATGGTTGAAGTCGATGGCGAAGCAGCGGTTCAGGCGCTTTGCCGTGTCAACCATGATCTTGCCGTTCTCAATCACATTGCTGATGGGCTTCTCGGTGAGCACGTGGCAGCCCGCCTCCAGCGCCTGAATGGTGGGAACGAAGTGATCGGATGAATACTCGTAGCCGCCGGTCGCGACGGACACCAGATCGGGCTTCAGCTCCTTCAGCATCGTGGGCGCGTCGTAATAGCACGGCACGTCAAACTTCTTTGCGGCCGCGTCGGCGCGCTCGTGGTTCACGTCGCACACGCCGACCAAGTCCACCATGTCGTCTTCCTGATAAATGCGCGCGTGCAGATTGCCGATATGGCCAAGGCCGATAACGCATACTCTCAGCATGATCTTAATCCTTCTTCTGCAGCTTCACCGCGTCCGCGATGCCGCCGATGTACTTGCCCTCATAGGCCTCCTGCGAGGAAGCGAAGGGCTTGCCGTCCTTGAGGAAGTTCACGTCGATCGGGTTCGGGCGGCCGGTTTCCTTCACGCGCTTCTCAATCCACGCGTCCATGCGCTTTTTGAGCGCTTCCACGATCTCGGGATTCTCGTCAGCCACGTTGTGGTTTTCCTCGGGATCCTTCACCAGATTGTACAATTCAACCATGGGCTTGAAGTGGAAGTCCGGCTCCTTGGAGACGATCAGCTTCCATTCCGGCGTGCGCCAGCCGTTCTTGCGCATCCACGTATCCTCGGTGATGTAGAACTCCGGCTCCGGCTCGCGCTCGCCGCCGTAGACCAGCGGCATCATGCTGCGGCCCTCGAAGGGCAGGCCGGTGTCGATGCCCATGATGTCCAGCAGCGTGGGCGTAACGTCCTTGAGCTGCATGTAATCCTTGATGCGCACGCAGGACGGCAGGTGGTTCTTCCACACCACGATGAACGGCACCATCAGCGTGGGCTCGTACATGCCGTGGTGATCGAAGTAGCAGTCGTGATCATACAGCGTCTCGCCGTGGTCGGAAACGAACACGACGATGGTGTCCTCCTCCAGATTCAGCGCGTGCAGCTTCTCCAGCACCTGCTGGATGCAGTTGTCCATGTAGGCCACGGCGGCGTCGTACTGCGCGATGACGTAATCGGGGTTGGTGCATCCCTTGGGTACCCACGATCCAATGTAGTCGCCGAAGGGCTTGAAGTCGTACACCTTCTGCATGCGCTTGTCCTCGGGATCAAACGCGTCGCCCTGGAAGAACATGTCCTTGAACGGGGCGGGCGCGAGATACGGGGAGTGAGGATCCATGTGGCGGATGAACAGGAAGAACGGCTTGTCGCCCGCAGCCAGACGCTCCAGCTCGGGGATAGCCACGTCGTTGCAGTTCTCGGCCTTGTGGGCGCGGCCGTCGTCATGATCGGGGCCCCAGCCGGCGAAGCTCAGGTAATTGTCATAGCCGCGGCCGGCCGCGTTGCCCTTGAAGCCGATGCAGGTGGTTTCGTAGCCGCGGTCGTGCAGCATTTCGGCCAGCACCGGAACGCCGTCCACGATCTTGCTCTGCCCCAGCGCGACGACATCGGTGCCGAACACGTCGCGGCCGGTCAGCATGCTGGCATAGCCGGGCGTGGTGGGGATATGCGCGGAGAAGCAGCTTTCAAACGTGATGCCGCCATCCGCGTACTTGGAGATGTTGGGCGTGGTCAGGCGGCCATAGCCATAGTGGCTCATATGGTCGCGGCGCAGGCTGTCGATTCCGAAGAACAGAAGGTTCGGTTGTTTCTTGGACATGCTCGTGTTCCCCTCTCTAAAATTACAGTTCATTGATTCTCTCGTCGTATACGCTTACGCGCCTGCCTTCCCTCGCGGACAGATAGCAGGCCAGCACCAGACGGAGCGTGTCCCTGCCCTCTCTCGCGTCGCACAGCGGCGCTTCGCCGTGCAGGAATCTCGCCATCGGCTCGGCCTGATCCACAAGGCGCTGACCGTGCTTTTCCGGGGACGGAATGCCGGAGTCCGTCCAGCAGTCATCGCCCTCCTTATACCACACAAGGCCGGGCTGCGTTTTGCTGCGCGGCAGGCGCGTCGAGGGCGCGTCGCCGAAGTACTGCTGCACGCTGCCGCCCTCGCAGTACATTTCCGTGGTGATTTCCACGGCGCTGGTGGTGAACGAGCAGCTGATCTCGGCAATCATGCCGTTTTCATATTTGAATAGCGCCACACAGTTGTCGTTGGGAATGCGCGGGTTGACCATCGTGGACATTTCGCAGGACACCGTCTCCGGCATGCCGAAAATCCACTGCATCAGGTTGATCGGGTGCGCGGAATCGTCGGCGAAAATGTCGCGGTTCATCACCGGGTTCACATGCCACGTGTTTTCGAAGTTCGCCCACGTGTGCGTCGCCAGACCGTGGCGGCGGCGGAACAGGCACACCTTGCCCAGCTCGCCGTTCTGCGCGATTTCGCGGATGCGGGCGTTCTGCCTGTCCGCGCGCATCTGCCAGCCCATCGTCAGCCGCACGCCGTTTTCCTCGACCGCCTTCACGATGCGGTCGGCCTCGGCCATATGCAGCGCCATGGGCTTATAAAGGATGATGTTCTTTTTCGCCTTCGCGGCCTTTTCGCAGATGTCGCAGTGATACGCGGTCTCGCTGGTGACGACCACGGCGTCAATGTCGCTTTTCAGAAGCTCATCCAGCGATTCATACGCGCGAATGTCCACACCGGCGTAATTCTTTTCCAGCGACTCGCGCAGCCGGGCGGAATCGTGATCCCACGCGCCGGTCACGGCAATGCCGTATTTCTCGGGCGCGCGCAGCCATTCCTTCGTGAAGGAAAACACATGGCCGTGCGCGAAGCCGCAGATGCCTACCTGAATCATGGGCTTGGCTCCCCTTTCGTCGCGCGCTTATCGGGCGTTCAGCATCTTGAGAATCGCGTTCATGTAGCCGTAGCTCTCGGACGCGATGGCCTGCGCCTGCTGCATGGTCTGCTCGGGGCCGATGACCTCCAGACACACGGGGCCTTCATAGCCCGCGTCCACCAGCGCCTTGAAGTAGCCGTACAGGTTGATTTCGCCGCGGCCGCAGGCCTGATTGGCGGGCGTTCCGGGATTCGGGCCGGGGCCCACGCAGTCGCGGATATGCACGTGACCCATGCGGCTCACGACGGAGGCCAGCGCATCCTCGGGCTTTTCACCGGCACGGTGAATGTGGCTGGGATCCATGTCGATGCCGAAGGAATCGGACGGAATCAGCTCCATGGCGCGCAGCGTGGTGGGCGTGGAGTAGATCGCGCAGCCGACGTGCGCCTTGCAGCACAGCTTCACGCCGTATTTCGCGGCCAGCTCCGCGCGCGCGGTCAGCGTTTCAATAGAGGTCTTAAAGGTTTCCTCGTCGTCCATCTTGCCGCCGGGGCCGACGTTCACAACCGGGATGCCCAGATACTGCGCGGCCTTAAACGCCTTTTCCAGTCTGTCCTCGTCAAGAGAGGCTACCTCCATGCTCAAAAGCTCGACGCCGGCTTCCTTCGCCGCCGCCTTTACCAGCGGAACCTGCGTCTCCCACGCATCCAGCACCAAGTGCTCGCACATGCCCTGAATCGCGGAAAGCTCCGCTCCGTCGTAGCCCGCCAGCTTAATCGCCTTGAGCGCGGTCTTCACGTCGAAGGCCTTAAACAGAACCGTATTGATACCCAGCTTCATCACGTTAAACATCCTCCCTGTATCTTCATTAACGGGTTGAGTCCATTATACCTTTGCGAAATCCGCATTGCAACGCCTTGTGGAAATTCCAGTGCGGATTTCATCAAATAAGCCGCGCGGTTGTCAAAATCCGCGCGGCTTATTTTCATTCATGTTTTGTAAAGCGCTTTCACATCCGCCGCTGCGCCCTCACGCGCTCCGCAAGGCGGCGCAGCGCGTCCAAGCGTTCGCGGAAAAACAGCCGGTAACTCTCGCAATACCGGTCGATGGACGGCTTTCCGCCGACAAACGGCTCGCGCTCGCGGCGGCAGCCGCCGCGGCACAGGAAAAACGCGTCGCAGTCCCGGCACGCGCCGTCCAGCGGAATCGACGTTTCGACGAAGCGCCGCGCCGTTTCCGAGGCCGCCATTTTCCCGAATCCGTCCGAATTCACGTTTCCCAGCTTCCATTCGTCCACCGCATAAAAATCGCAGGGATATACGCTTCCGTCCGCCTCCACGGTAAACGAGCAGGTGCATCGTCCTGCCATCGAGCAGCATTCCGGAGGATTCCCAAGCAGCATCTGCACGTAGTTGTCGAACGTGCGAACGCTCACATACTGCCCCCGTCGATAGTCCCGCTCGTAGCGGTCGAAGGTCTCGACGAGAAACCTTCCATAGGAAGCCGCGTCCGGCGCAAACGACGGCGCGCCCGGTTCCAGCCCGTCCAGACAGGGAATAAACTGCAAAAAGCGATAGCGTCTCAGCGCCTCATAGGTCTCCGCCGGACGGGCGCACACGTCCCTATTGACCACGCACAGGATGTTGAAGTCCACCCCTTGCGCCGCCAGCGTTTCCGCCGCCCGCGCCGTCTGCGCGAACGTGCCCGCGCCGTTTGCGTCCAGTCGGTACAGGTTGTGCGTTTTTTCATCTCCGTCCATCGACAGACCCACCAGAAAATGGTTCTCGCGGAAGAACGCCGCCCATTCGCCGTCAATCCGGCCGCCGTTGGTCTGTATGGAATTGTACACGGCTCGTCCGCCCGCGTAGGACTTCTGAAGCCGAATCAGCTCCCGAAAAAAGTCCAGCCCCGCCAGCGTCGGCTCCCCGCCCTGAAAGGAAAACGCAGCATAATCGTCCGCCGCGGCGAACGCCCGGCGCACAAGCCGCGCCAGCGTTTCCCGCGTCATTATACCGCGCGCGCCCTCGCTTCGGCGCGCCATTTCGTCCGCGTAAAAGCAATACCGGCATCGGTACTGGCAATGTCCCGACGCCGGCTTGATCAAAAGCGATACCGGCGGCATGCTTCCAGCCTCCCCTTCTTGAATAGCTTCATTATACGAGAGGTTCGTCCGGAAGTCAACCGCCGGCGCTTCCCGTTTTACAGCAGGATGCAGATCATGCCCCCGTTTCCTTCATTAATAATCTTGGCCAGCGACTGCTGCACCTTGCTTCGCACGTCGTCCGGCATGCGCATCAGCTTTCCGGCCAGCCCTTCCTTTACAAGCTCGCTCAGCGAACGGCCGAAAATCTCCGTTTCCCACAGGCTCTTGGGGTCGCCCTCGAAGTTGCTCAGGAGTGATTTCACAAGCTCCTCGCTCTGCTTCTCCGTGCCGACGATCGGGCTGACCTCCGTTTGAATGTCCACGCGAATCATGTGCAGACTGGGCGCGCCCGCCTTCAGCCGCACGCCGAAGCGCGAGCCCTGCTTCACCAGCTGCGGCTCCTCCAGCGTCAGTTCGTCCATCTCCGGCGGCACCAGACCATAGCCCGTCTCGCGCACGCTCTGCAGCGCGTCCTTCACGCGGTCGTACTCCCGGCGCGCGTCCACCAGCTCCTTCATCAGCTTGAGCAGATGCTCCTCGCCCTCCACGTTCTGCCCGCTGGCCTCGCCCAGCACGCGGAAGAACAGGCCGTCCTTCAGATCCGCCTTCAGCTCCACCGCGCCCTCGTTCAGCTTCACGGCCGTGACGCGCACGTCCTCCACCGCGTCCGCTTCCTTCGCCGCGGAAATCAGCTTTTCATAGTCCCGCACGCGCGACATCCGCGCGGCGGCGCGCCGCACCGGCTCCATCACGCCCGTGACCAGATAATGATCCTCGTCCAGCGCGCCCAGCCACGCGGGCACGTCCATGCGAAGCTCGGTCAGCGGGAACTCGAACAGCAGACTTTCCATCAGGCCGCCGACCTCGCTCAGCCGCATCTGCTCCACGTTCACGGCCTCCACAGCCACATCATACTTCTCGCTCAGCGCGCTTTTCAGGCTTCGCGCCTGCGCGCCCTCGGGATTCAGCGTGTTCAGCACCACGATAAACGGCTTGCCCAGTTCTTTGAGCTCCCGCACTACGCGCTCCTCGGCGGCTTCGTAGGCCTCGCGGGGAAGCTCGGTCACCGTGCCGTCCGTCGTCATCACCACGCCTACGGCAGCGTGCTCCCTGATCACCCTGCGCGTGCCCAGCTCCGCCGCCTGCTCGAAGGGAATATCATAGTCGAACCACGGCGTGCGCACCATGCGCGCCGCCTCACCCTCGTTCAGCCCCAGCGCGCCGTCGGCCAGATAGCCCACGCAGTCCACCAGCCGCACGCGAAACGTCGCCTGATCGCGCAGCCGCACCTCGGCCGCCTCGTTGGGCACAAACTTCGGCTCCGTGGTCGTGATCGTGCGCCCCGCGCCGCTCACGGGCAGCTCATCCTGCACCCGCGCACGGCGATCCGCGTTTTCAATGTTGGGAAGCACCAGCAGCTCCATGAACCTTTTAATGAAGGTGGACTTCCCCGTTCGCACCGGGCCTACGACGCCGATGTAGATATCGCCCTCGCAGCGTCCGGCGATATCCCGATACAGATTCTTCTGATCCATGGAACGCCTCCCGCTTTCTTTTAAATTCTGCCCCAGTCTATGTACCCGCGCCGGACAGTAGACCTTCCGCTTCCTTTCGGCAAGGGATTGCGAAACGCGCGGTTTTGCGCTATAATGAGAGGGAACGCTCATTACGGAGGCGCCGACATGCCCGAAAAAAAGAAAGCCCGACATTCCCGAAGCGCCCGCGGCGGCAAATGGCTCTATCGCGCGGCCTTCCTTGCCATGCTCGCGCTGGTCGTCCTCGCTGCGGTGTATATCGTGAAGTTCTATCGCGAACGAAGCGAAACCGAGGCGCTGAACGCCCAGCTGCACGCGCTGCTGGTCACGGCGGAGCCGACCGCGTCCGATCAGCCCTCGCCCACGCCCACCGCGCAGGCGACCGACAATGACGGCGCGCAGATTCTCGCCTATCCCACGCCGCCCGCGGAGATTCGAAAGGAATTCAAGGGTCTGCACGACCTGAATTCCGACCTGATCGGCCGGTTGTACATTCCAACCGACACCGAGCACACGCCGATTGACCAGTTCGTGCTCAAGCGCGACAACGAATACTACCTGACCCACGATTTTTACGGCGAAAAGCGCAAGTCCGGCGCGATCTTCATGGACGAAGCCAACGAAATCTGGCCGCAGGATCAGCACATGATTCTGTACGGACACAACATGAAAAACGGCACGATGTTCGCGCGCCTTACCCAGTATTCCACAATCAAGTACGCCGCGCGCAACCCGTTTATCTACTTTGACACGATCTATGAAACCGGCATCTACGTCGTACTCGCGGCCATGCGCCTGCCCGCGAAGGAAACCATGACGCCGTCGTTCAACATCCGCACGTTCTTCTTTGGCGACGCCAGCTTCAATTCCTTCCTGTACGCCATTCGCGAGCGCGCGCTGTACGTCACCACCGTCGGCGCCGACGCGAACGATCAGCTGCTGTCGCTCGTCACCTGCTCCTACAACGAGAACGACGAGCGCTTCATCCTGATCACCCGCCGCCTGCGCGAAAACGAAACGGAGGACGACATCCGCGCCCTGATCAAGGGCAGCAATTAACGAAGGGAGTGAGCGACCCCATGCCGCTTGCCGCAGAACACTTTCGAGCCTTAATGGAAAACCGCCCCGCAAAGCCCTGTGAGGACGCCGCGTCGGCCGCGGAGGCTCTGAAAAAAATGATCGCCGACACCCAGCAGCTTACGCTTTCGCAGCTGGACGATTCCATCGCCCGCCAGCTGGGCAGCATCCTGTTTTCCCATGAAGCCGGACTAATCTCCGCGTTTTCCACCATGAACCCGCCCGAGGTAAAAATTAAGCGCGCCAAGGGCTTCCCGCTTCCGCTGATTTTGAGCCTGTGCGCGATTCTGATCACCGCGGGCGCGGCCGCCTGTGCGTGGAAAAGCGGCGACGTGCTGACGGCGTTTCTGGCTGCGGCCGGCGCGATTCTTACGGCACTCGCGGCCTTCCTGCCCCGACCCAAGCCCGAGGTAAAGGTCTCTCAGACCGTGGACGGAGACGCGCTTTTCCGGCTCGCTGAACGCCGCATGGAGGCCATCGACCGCGATCTTGAAGCCTTCCTGAGCCTGCCTGCCTCCGGCGGAAGCGACGACGAGAGCGTGCTTCAGCTGATCACCCTCGCCATAACGCTGAAGCGCGAGGAGCCGGACGCCGTGCCGGACGAGCTGATGACGGCCATCACAGCGCTGACCATTTCAAGGGGCTATACGTTTTTGGAATACGACGGCACGAACGACGCGTATTTTGATATCATGCCGACCAAGCGCGCCTCGCGCACCATTGCGCCCGCTGTGCTGAAGGGCGACCGGCTGGTCGCGCGCGGCATGGCCATCGTACAGCTGGAAGAATCTTCGGAGGATGTGGACGAATGAAGTACATTGGCATCGACATTGGCGACGGTGAAAGCGCAGTCGCCTGTCTGGCGGAAGACAGCGTAATTGAACCCGTAATTCAGCCGATCGACGGGCGCGGCTCCATCCTGTCCGTCGTCGGCATGGCCGGTACGGAAGTGCGCATCGGCGAGAAGGCGCTGCTCGACCGCAGAGTCGTGCACCTGCGTTCCCGCTTCAAGAGCCGTTATCTGAACACCATGGACGCGGAGCGCGACATTGAGCGCTTCGCCCACGGTCTCCGCACGGCACTTTTGGAGGAGGCGGACGATTTCTTTGACGGAGACGTATATATCGCCGTCGGCTGCCCCGCGGGCTGGAAGGAAAACGACCGCGCGCGCTACTGTGAAATCATGAAGCGCGCGGGGCTTGGCGACGTGCACATCGTGTCCGAATCGCGCGCCGCGTTTTTCTATGCCCGCTACGCGCACGAGCTGAAGGTCGCGCCCGAGATGCTCGACCAGACGACGCTGGTCATCGACATCGGCTCGTCCACGACGGATTTTGCCTATATCGTGAACGGCCGTGAATCCGCCATCGGCACATTCGGCGACGTGTCCCTCGGCGGCGGCCTGATCGAGGCCTGCATGCTCCGCCGCGCGGTGGCGGCAAGCAAGCACCGCGAGGAGCTGGAAGCCGTGTTCCGCGAATCGCTCTCGTGGAAAAACCGGCTGGAAATCGCCGCGCGCCGCTTAAAGGAGCAGTATTTCCTCGACGAGGACGAGTGGATCAAAACGCCCTGCGTCGCGTCCGAAACGGTATACTACGACCTGCCCGTGAAGGTGAAGTTCGAGCTGAATGAGGACATCATGCGCGAAATCCTCTCCACGCCCATGGACGAGCTGAAGGGCGCGACCTTCGACGAAGCGCTGAGCGATCTTCTGCGCCACGCGGAGCAGGCCACGGCCGAAAACCCGCCGAGGCTCGTCATCCTGACCGGCGGCGCGTCGCGCATGCGCTTCTTCCGCGAGGCCTGCGCCGCGCAGTTCCCGAACGCGCAGATCGTCGTCTGCCCGGAGCCGGAATACTCTATCGCCAAGGGGCTGGCCTACGCCGCGCGCGTGGACGACCGGCTGGACGCGTTCTCAAAGGACATCGAGGCCTACTTCCAAAGCGGCGATGTGTCGCGCGAAATCGCCGCGTCGCTCAAGTGGCTCACCGTTCCGCTGGCCTCCATCCTGTCCGGCCGCATCGTGCACGACGTGGTGTTGGACGTTTTAGACGAATGGAAGTGCGGCGAGATCGAGACCATCGAAAAAATGGACGCGCCGATTATCGGGCGCACCGACGAGCTGGTTCGCAACCTCGACGAGATTCCCGAAATCCGCCCCGCCATCAACGAATGGCTGAAAAAGCTGTTCCAGCGGCTTCAGCCGCGGCTGGACGAAATCTGCATCCGGCACGACGTAGACCGCCAGAGCATGTCGCTCACCGGCGTGCGCTCGCTGATCGGCCCGGAAAAGGTAAACATCCTGCTGGAAAGCCCGGTTGCGACCACGCTGATTTACGTCATCACCGGCTGCGTTACGGCAAGCCTTTGCGGCGGCAGCGGCGTGGTACTCCTGATGGAGGGCCCCGTCGGCATCCTGCTTGGCGCGCTGATCGGCCTGCTCGTGGCCTACTTCGGTCAGAAGGCGGTTACCAGCGCGGTAAGCCGCGCAAACCTGCCGCTGTTCACGCGCAGGCTCCTGTGCCTGTCCTTCCGCAAGAGCCTCTCCTCGCCCCGGCAGCGCAAGGCCATCGAGTCCGCGCTTTTAAGCAGCATGGATTCACCCCAGTTCCAAAAACAGCTCGAGACCGATATTACCATCAGTCTCGAATCGCAGATTATGAATATGGCGCGCTCGGTCGAAATGCCAATCGTTCAGTGAGTCCCTCGGACGGCGGAATACACGGCGCGCCCGAATGTAAACAGCAGGCGGAACAGCATCGTGGCGGCGAAGATGCCCAGCGCCATCGCACCCGCCGCCGACAGCGTGTACAGTCCTCTGTCCACGAACGTCGCCTTGTCGCCCTGCAAAAGACCCAGCATCGTATAGTACAGCGGCCCCCCGGGCACCATCGGAATCACGGACGTGATGACGAACACGGTGACCGGGGTTTTGATGACCCGCGCGAGAATTTCCGCGTACAGCGTGCCCGCCGCCGCGCCCAGCGCGTAGGCCAAGGTTTCGGGCAGTCCCATTTTCTTCATTGCGAGCAGATACAGTCCCCAGTTCAGCGCGCCGCCCAGCGCCGAAAACCACAGCTTGCGGGAGCGCACGCCGAAGAACATGCCAAAGCTCAGACTTCCGAGCGCCGCGAAGACGATGGGAATCAGCCATTCCTGTATCATGCCGCACCTCCCAGAATCGTCAGAACGCCCGCCGCGCCCACGGCGATGCCAATGGCCAGAAACAGCGCCTCGGCTCCATGCATCAATCCCGCCTGAATGTCTCCGGCGATAAAATCGCGCATGCCGTTGACCAGCTCCACGCCGGGAATCAGAAGCATCACGTTTCCAATGATGATCTTGTCCGCGTCGGCGGCCAGACCCAGCCGAACCGACGTGACCGCGAGCGCCGCGGCCACTGCCGCGCTCAGAATGTCGTTAAACAGCGTGTTTCCGCCCAGCGTATGCGTAAGCCGCGCGCAGAACAGCATCACTGCGCCGATCAGCGCGCTGACAATCGCGTCCGTCAGATTGCCGCCAAAGAAGACCGTGAATGAAAACGCGACGAACGCATAGATGATCAGCTTCTGCCAAAGCGTATAGGTCGGCGTCGCCGCGGCCTTGTCCAGCCGTGCGCGCATCGTCTTCGCGTCCGGCGTTTCCCGGCACACGCGCCGCGCCAGATCGTTCACGCGGTCGAGCATTTCCAGATTGATGCTCACGGCCAGAAGGCGCCGGGAGGACGTCAGCTCGCGCCCGCCCATTTCCGCCGTCGCCACAATATGAGAAGGAATGGCGAACACCTGCGGCTTTTCGCCGCCATAAGCGCGAATCAAGCGGCAGATCGTATCCTCCACGCGGTATACCTCGCCCCCGGATTTCAGCATCGTCGCTCCAATGTCGAGGATCGTTTGAAAGATTGCCTCCGATTCGCGGGCCTCCATCGCTTGCGTCTCCTCCATCCTGTGCCGTCAGACCGACAGCGCTTCCTTCAGCGCCGGGTAAATCGCCTGCGCCATCCGGTAAAAGCCCAGATCGTTCGGGTGGCAGCCGTCCACGGTGCAGTCCTCGCGATCCTTTTCGCCAAACAGCGTCCGTCCATCGACAAACCACACGCGCGCGTCGCCGTTTTCACGCGCACACTTATAGGTTTCATAAATCAGCTCGCGCCGCTCCTCGCCGTGCGGGTCGCGGCTGCCGTCCGGCTTGGTGACGAAGATCACGGGAAGCTCCGGCCGCGCGCGGCGAACGATCTGGAAAAACGGCTCGTGCGTGCGGCGAAGGTGCTCGACGTCCGGCGCGTTGTGGTCATAGTCAAACACGAACGCGCACATCGGCAGACGCGCGATATACTCCGCCATCTCCCCCTCGCCTCTGGCGCTGCCTGAAAAGCCCAGATTCACCTGATCCGCGTCCAGCCAGCGCGACAGAAAGCCCTGATAGCAGTTCCCGGGACGGGACGCGCAGCCGCCCTGCGTGATGGAAGAGCCATAGTAGACCACAGGCTCGTTGAAGCGATACGGCCGCGCCGCAAGCACGCTCGCGCCCGCGCCAATGCCAATCAGCAGATGCGTAAGCCCGTTGTACAGCGGCATGTTGATCTCCACGTCCTTCATGCCCGGCTTCATCTCGCACACGCCCTCGAACCATTCGTCGGTTGTGCCGGGGCGAATCGTGGCACAGTACTCGCCGTTCGCGTAAACGTCCAGCCCCTTGCTGCCCGTCAGCGCCATATGGTTCATGCTGCTGTCCGGAAACAGGCTGCTCGCACGCACGGCAATGCGCGCGGCGTCCGTGCGGAAGCGCACGTGTCCGCCCGCCGTGTGGTGCGCAAGCACACGCACGCCCTCGCTGACCCTCGGAAGAAGCTCCTCCGGCAGGCGGAGAAACTTCTCGCCCTCGCATACCGCCAGCCCACGCACCTCAAACGGCTCGCTTTTCATGTCATGCCACGTGAAATCCTTCTCGCTGAAAACGGTTCCCTTTAGGAAGTTTGGATCGATCTTCGTAATATCCATGCGCTCATTCCCCTGTACGCTTTACTTTCCGCTGTTTATTATCGCACGCGCCCGGCACGCTGTCAATGCGGTTTTGCGCCCGTTGCGCGGGGTGCACGGCGAACTCCTCCCGTTTTATTGAAAATTAACCCTGCCTCCATCTTGACAAACGCGGCGCGATTTGTTATGATCTTCGTGGTTAGATTCATTTAACCGCTCGGACGCAAGCGTCCTTTCTTTTTCAGCCATGGTTAGATGTGTTTAACCGCAAGGAGGTCATCATGAGCGCACGATTTGAGGAAACCCTGATTCGGCACTGCGCGGCGACGCTGGCCGGGCACAAATGCGGCAGTCTGTTTTCCTATCGGCCGCAGACAGGCGAATCCCTTTCGGAAAACGCCGCGGAGCTGGATGAGCTTCTGCGGGAAAAAGGCATCCGTGTGCGCGTCCTCCGGGAACGGGAGACGGACGGACTGGTTTACGTATACCGCCCCCGCATGCTTGAAAATCGGCTTCAGCAGGCGGACATTCACGCGTTTCTTGCGGAAATGGGCTATGCCGCCTTTGAAGCGGACGCGGCGCTGGAAACGCTTTCGCGCGCTGTCTGCGCGGGCGCGGAGTTTCCGCACGAAATCGGCGTGTTCCTCGGGTATCCGCTCGATGACGTGATCGGCTTCATCCGCAACAAGGGACAGTGCTTCTGCTGTCTGGGCTGCTGGAAGGCCTATTCGAACGAGGCGCAGGCGCGGCGCGTGTTCGCGCTGTATGAGAAGTGCCGAAGCGTGTATTTAAGCTGTTATCGGCGCGGGTTTGGTGTTGCGCGGCTTACGGTAGCCGCCTGACATAGATTTATCTTTTGTGAATGGGAGGCTTTTATATGAAAATTGCGGTTGTATACTGGAGCGGAACGGGACATACCGAGGCAATGGCGCAGGCGGTCGCAAAGTCCTGCGGCGGAACGCTCTTCACCGCGGCGGAATTCCCGGCCGCGCAGGTCGCCAATTTCGACGCGATCGCGTTCGGCTGCCCCGCCATGGGTGCGGAGGTTCTGGAGGAAAGCGAATTCCAGCCGATGTTCGACGAGTGCAAGCCGCTGCTCTCCGGCAAGAAGATCGCGCTGTTCGGTTCCTACGGCTGGGGCGACGGCGAATGGATGCGCAGCTGGGAGACCGAATGTCTGGCCGCGGGCGCGGCGCTGGCCTGCGACAGCGTCATCTGTCAGGACGATCCCGACGAGCAGGCGCTGGCCGAGTGCGAAAAGCTGGGTCAGGCGCTGGCCTCCTGAAGGAGGGCATGATTATGACCGAGCGCCTGTGGTATAAGCTGATCACCCTGGGCGTCAGCGCTGCTTTCCTTGCCTTATGCGCGCTGCTCGGTTCCGGCCTGTAAAATCAAACGCGGTATACGAAACCAAATTGGCAAGATCATTGGATGCACAAACGGCGTGACCCTCGCGGCCACGCCGTTTGATAGAAATAAACATCTTCGAAGCGCATCCATATACGCCTATCCGTTTTCTTCCTGATGCTCATTCTGGTCCGATGGTTTCTCTTTCCCTTCCAGAACTCTTCCAAAGTCCTTCAGACCGCCCGAACCGCAGAAAGCATCCATCAATTCATTGAATTTGGGGTTGTCGCTGTGTTCTTCGGCAACTTTGCGGATATTCACCTGCTCAACGACTGAAAGAATCAAATCAACGCCAAGAATGAACAAGCCAATCCACAGACAGAGCTTCACACGAATTCCAATCAGGCAAAGAATAACACCCGGAACAAACAGATATATGAAGTGAAACAAGAAATTTGTAAGGACGAAGAGCCAAAACATTTTTTCGGGATACTTTCTTTTCATGTCACATCTTCTCCATCCAAGTCCCCGTTTTTCAACGGCGGGAGGACGCATATGGTGTCCTCCCGCCGTTGATTTCATAGTCTTATTCGAAAATATAAGCCTTCTTTTCCTCGGGACGGTTCTTCATCTCTTCGCGCTTGCGGTTATGCTCCTCGCTCTCGTAGCCCATCACGGCATACGCGGCGACCTTGCTCTCCTCTACGCCGGGCTGGTTGAACGTGTCAATGTTCAAAAGCGCGCCGGTGTAGGCGGTCACGAGCTCGAAGAAGTACAGCAGCTGGCCGACGGTATCGGCGTTCACCTCGTCCAGCGTGATCGTCTGGCTCATGCGGCCGGAGCGATACAGCGCGTACTCGGTGCCCCTGCGCTCGGCTTCGATCAGCTGGTTGTGGCTCTTGCCGCCTAAGAAGGCGATCTTCGGCACGTTCTCGCAGCCGTGCGGGATGGGCGTTACGGCGCGGAAGTTTTCGACCTTCAGGAAGGTGATGGCCTTGTCGAACGGGCCCTCGGTGTAGAGCTGCAGCTGGCTGTGCTGATCGGTTACGCCCAGCGTCTTGACCGGCGTGGAGCCGACGTGGCAGGGCTTGCCGTCCAGCGTCACGTTCTTGCCCAGTGACTCCGCCCACAGCTGCGCGTACCAGTCGGAAATCAGCTTCAGGCTGTCGGCATACGGCATCATGACGGAAATGTTCATGCCCTTCTGCATACACAGATACATCAGACCCGCCTCGTACAGCGCGGGGTTCTTGGTCATATCGCCGCTACCACAGCGCTCGTCCATCCTCTTCGCGCCCGCAACCAGTGCGCGAATGTCGATGTTGCACACGGCCGCCGCCAGCAGACCCACGGGGCACAGCTCGGAGAAGCGTCCGCCCACGCCGTCCGGAATGTAAAACGTCTTAAAGCCCTCGGCGCGCGCCAGTTCAATCAGGAAGCCCTTGGTCTTGGAGGTGGTGACGACGATGTGCTTCTGATAGTCGTTCGGGCAGGCTTCCTTCAGCTTCTCGAGCACGATCAGATACTGGCTCATCGTTTCGGCGGTGCCGCCGGACTTGGAGATCACGTTGAAGCACGTGGTACGCACGTCCACAACATCCATCAGCGCGGCCATGCGCTCGGGGTCGATGTTGTCCTCGATGTAGAGCTTGGGCGCGTTGCGCTTTTCCTTCGGCAGCTCGTTGTAGTGCAGATGATTCAGCGCCTGCTGAACCGCCGCCGGGCCGAGCGCGCTTCCGCCGATGCCCAGCACGACGAACGCGTCAAACTGCTCGCGGATGCCCTTCGCGGTTTCCTCAACCTCCGCCATAATCTCGTCCTGATTGTAGGGCAGATCCATCCAGCCCTGCATGCCCTTGCCGCGCCCGGCCTCGACGGCCTTGTACGCGTTCGAAAGGCGCGCGGACAGCGCGTTCATTTCCGCGCCGTCAATGCCGCGCTCGCCCAGAAAATCCTTCATCATATGATTGACGTTCAACCGAATGTTCGCCATGAATCAATCGCTCCTTTGGTAATCTTTCTTCGTTATTATACCCATCAAAAGTAATTTTTCCATGAATTCCATTTGAATTCGCGCGCCATATATGCGATAATCGACGCATACGGAGGAATCAGCGATGTACAAGGGTCTTATCCGCCTGCTCGCGGCGATCGGACGCGCCGCGGCAAGTCTTCCCTTTCCCGTAACCGGGCTGACCGCTGCGCTGCTGACGGGTTGGATGCTTGCGCGGCTGAAACGGCTGTGGAAGCCGCTTCTCTCCCTCGCTCTCGCGCTGGCCGTCCTCTGGCTGCCGCTCTACGCGAACAAGCCCTATGCCGTTTCCCGAACGGCGACGGACGAAGCGCTCTGCGCATTCATCGAATCGCTCGCGCGGACGCTGGAGCCGGCGGAAGCGCCCTCGCATGAAGAAATCCTTCAGACGGCGCAGGCGCTTTCCGGCGGCGGCGTTCGCCTGAAATACACGCGCTTTCCGGAGCTTATGCGTGCGCTGCGCATGGCCGGGTTCTATTCGCCGCTGACGGGCGAGGCGCTTCTAAGCGAGGCCGAGCCGGAATGGTTCCTGCCGTTCGTCGCCTGCCACGAGCTGGCTCACGCGAACGGCCTTGCCAACGAGGGACAGGCGAACCTGCGGGCATACGCGCTCTGTATGGCCGCGGATTCCGCCGCCTTCCGAAACTCCGCGCGGCTGTACGCCATGAAAATCGCGTTTTCGATGCTTGACCCGGCCGACGCACAGAGGGCGCTGAATCGTCTGCCGGAAGCTGCCCGGTTCTTTCTTTCCGGCATAGAGTCCAACCCGACCCGTCGCGCAGGCGGCCTTCGCGCCCTCGTGCCGGGTCGGTACGAAGACCTTGTCTACGGTCTCCTGCTCAATTCTCTTCCATCAAATCCCACGGCGTAAGCATGCCAAGCAGCCGGCCGTCCGCCTGCCCATCCTCGGTAACGAACAGCGCGGCCACGCGCCGCTCGCGCGGAGACGTGCGCGCAAACAGCCGCCGCGCCTCATCACAGCTTGTGTCCGGGGCAATGAAGCGAAACTGCTCCATCCGGTGGTTTTCAGGGTGCAGCGCCTCCCGCACCTCACTCAGTCTGGTCTGATCGTCAATGGCCAGCCGGCTTTCATCCGTTGCCATAGCAAACGGCGTGGACGCGCTGAACACGCCCGTCACGCGCTCATTTTCCATCACGGGAACATGCGAATAGCCGTTTCGCACCATGCGCTGCATGAGCCAGACCACGCGGTCGCGCGGCGTGGCCACCAACAGGTGATCAACCGCCGTCGCACGCTCCAGCGCCAGCGGCGGCTTTTGAAAATACGCCACGATTTCCTCGAGCGTCTCCAGCAGCTCGTCCGACGGCTCAATCGGCGGACGGCCGCCGATGTCCGCGGAATGCGTAATCAGGTTGCGCACCTGCCTGCACAAATCCAGCTTGTCGCGAAAGCGCACGCTGCCCGCCGCCGAGATATACTGATACACGGCGTTGACCGTGCTTCGCCCCTCCTCGCGGCATTTTTCCTCCAATAAATCCTCAAGCACCTTGTACAGGCTGATGAATTTCTCCGCGTTCGCCATTCTTTTCCTCCGCGCCTGCCTTTTTCATCTGCGCAAGAAGCGCCTTCAGCTCGTCGCGCGCGTCGTCCTTCTTCGTGCGCGGGCGGGCGCTTTCCGCCGCCTTTTTCACGTCCTCCGGCGTAATCCGCGCTAAAATCTCGCGGCTGATCTCCGTTTCCCCGGCCAGACGGTTCGCCTGCGCCACCAGAACCTGCTCAAACAGGTTCCGCACGCCACGCGCGTTGCCGAAGGTAATCGGGTCTACGTTCTGCTTTTCGATGAACGCGCGAATCTCCTCGCGCGCGCCGCCCAACAGCTCGTAGCCGCCCTTCTTCACGCGCATATCGAAGATCGCCAGCATTTCATCCATCGTGTAGTCGTCGAAATGCAAAAAGCGGTTGAAGCGGGATTCCAGTCCCGGATTGGACGAAATAAACTCGTCCATCAGCCCGTCGTACCCAGCCACGATGACCACCAGATCCTCACGGTGATCCTCCATCGACTTCAGAAGCGTATCCACAGCCTCCTGCCCGAAATCGTTGCCCTCCTTATGGTAGGTCAGCGCGTAGGCCTCGTCGATGAACAGCACGCCGCCCAGCGCCTTTTCAATGACCTCCCGCGTCTTGGGCGCGGTCTGCCCCACGTAGCCCGCCACAAGCCCGGCGCGGTCAACCTCGACCAGCTGCCCCTTTGACAGGATGCCCAGACTGCGGTAGATTCGCGCCATCAGGCGGGCGATCATCGTTTTGCCCGTGCCGGGATTTCCGGAAAACACCATATGCAGCGACATATCCACCGTAGGCAGCCCATGCTCGCGGCGCAGCTTGTGCACCTTCACCATGTTGACGAGGCTCTCCACTTCGCTCTTTATGCTTTCAAGGCCGATATAGCCGTGCAGCTCGCTCAGAAGATCCTCCAGCTTTTCAGGCTTTTCCTCCGCCTCCGGCTCCGCGGTCGCTTCCGCTGGCTTTTCGCGCTGCGTCGGCGCGGCGGGCTTCCCCGGCTTTCCGGCGGGCGCAGGCTCATCCCACAGATTGTCGGTAACCGTCCGCGCGCCGTTTTCGCTCAGCCTGCGAATGACCTCCATCTGCTTTTCCAGCACCTCGTCGCGCACGTCCGGCGCGGCGGGCTTTTCCATTTTCTGCGGTTCCTC
Source organism: bacterium (assembly GCA_963618055.1). GTDB lineage: Bacteria > Bacillota > Clostridia > Christensenellales > Aristaeellaceae > SFHK01. Next base: position 27,273 of record CAVERI010000018.1, read on the forward strand.
CTTCAGCGGGCCGACCGCGCCCCATATGTCATCCGCCATGCGGCGAAGATTGCGCTGCGTCAGCTCGCGGATTTTTTCCATTTGTTTCTCAATCGTGCGATCCTTCTCGTCCATGCTCTGCCTCCGGCGCTTTGTTTTCTTCTCTTCGATTATAACACAAACCGCACCCGTTCGTACACCGTTTTTTCGCGTGCCGAGAATCTTTTCCCGAAAGGACTTGCGCCCGCCCCATTTGTGCGCTATGATAGGAATAGCTATTTTGAGAGAAAGAGGTGTTCGCATGTCCAATATTCCCACTCCGCATATCACCGCCAAGGAGGGCGATTTCGCAAAGACGGTTCTCATGCCCGGCGACCCGCTGCGCGCGAAATTTATCGCGGAGAATTTTCTTGAAAATCCCGTGCTCGTGAACAACGTCCGCGGCGTGCAGGGCTACACCGGCACGTGGCAGGGTAAGCGCGTGAGCGTAATGGCCTCCGGCATGGGCATTCCCGCCATTGGCATTTACTCCTATGAGCTTTACAACTTCTACGGCGTGGAGGCCATCATCCGCATCGGCTCCGCCGGTATGATCTCCCAGTCGCTGAAGGTGCGCGACATCGTGGCCGGCATGAGCGCCTACACGAATTCCGGCTTCGGAAAGCAGTTTGGCTTCGACGGCTGCGTCGCGCCCTGCTGCGATTACGGCCTGCTGAAGAGCGCCATCGAGGCAGGAGAAGCCATCGGTCAGCACATCGTGCCCGGCGCGATCTATTCCTCCGACTGCTTCTACGATGAGTCCGCGCCCCTCGGAAAGCTCCAGAAGCTGAACGTGCTCGCCGTGGAAATGGAGGCCGCCGGATTGTACCTGAACGCCGCGCGCGCGGGCAAGAAGGCGCTCGCGCTTCTGACCATCTCCGACAATCCGTTTACCGGCGAGGGACTGACCGCCGAGGAGCGCCAGAATACCTTCACCAACATGATGAAGGTCGCGCTGTCCATCGCGTAAGCCTTTCCAAAATACATTGCGTCCCGCGCGGAACCGGCCGTGCGGGACGTTCGTTTATCGGGAAAGTCTCTTTGCGCCGTGCGCGGACAGAACCGAGCAGACCGCGCCGACAACCGCGACGGCCGCCCAGATCAGATACACGCTCGTCCACGCGCCGGTGGTCTCGTGCAGCCAGCCGGTCAGCGTGCCCGCGAGCGCGCTTCCCACATAGATCAGCGCGTCCACCAGTCCCGCCACCAGTCCCACGCGCCCGCATTCGGTGTATTCCATAGGAATGATGGTCGTAATCAGCGTGTTTGAACCGTACAGAATGGCGCTCATCACGCCGAGGAACGTCGCCGTAAGCAAAACCGACGAGCCGGAAACCGTCAAAACCAGCGCCGGAAGCAGGCATGCCGCCATCATTGCGCCAAAGAGCACGCGTGTGCCGCTTCTGAACCTGCGCACGGCATACGCGCCCAGCAATACGCCGCTCATGTTAATCGCGGGTACAATCAATGAAAACAGGCTCTTCTCTCCGCCGATAATCGAGGGCGCCCACGTGGTCACGCCGTCCCGAATGAAGCCATTGGCAATGCAGCCGACAAAAAGAATCAGAAGGCCTGAGCGCAGCATTTCGCCAATCGGCATCGCTTCACCGGCCGCTGCCTGAGCGTCCCTTTTCGGCGTGCCCGCCTTCCCGCCCATATCGCGGGGCAGCAGCAGGGACATGCCCACGAACGCCGCAAAAAGAATCGATGCGGGAATCCGATAGGCATAGCGCCAGTCGGATGCGTAAAGCAGGCTTGGAAGCGCCCACGCAACGATGTGCCCGAAGGGCGACGTAAACGAAATAATGAAGGAAACCTTCTTTCGCTTCCTGCCCTCGAAGCTCTCCGCGAGCGCGCGCACGATGGGCGTCCACAGCATGGACTGGAAAAGGCCATTCAGCGCCCACAGCGCAATCATCATCCCGAACGACTGCGAAAAGGAGAACGCCAGATTGCATATTGCCGAGCCGACCAGCCCGACCGACAGCAGCACGCGCGGCCGCACGCGGTCAACCATCGCGCCGAATACAAACTGCCCGCTGGCGTACACGATAGCAAACACCGTCTGAAGCGTGCCGCCGAGCGTCTCATCCACCTTCATGGTCTCGATCACCCGCCCCAGCGTCGCCGACATATTCAGTCTTCCGGTATATGCGCAAAAGTACGCCAGAAAGCACGCCGCAATCACGCGCAGCTGCCGACCGGTAAAGCGCCCGTTTTCCATCCGTCAATCCCGCCTTTGTATAATCTGACTATAGATTATACTCGCTTTCTCCGCATCGAGCAAGCACGAAATTTGCCATTTTGCTTGAAGCCGCCATCAAAAAATGCTATACTGTTTCCAGCACTTAAATTGGAGGGTTCCGCCCATGCTTCATGAAGTCTTCCATTATTCCTCATGGGAAGAGATTGACCGCGTCGTCGCGTCCTTCGGCGGATTTCTGCCGCACAGCGACGATCTTTCCGTTCTGTTTACGCCGCTCGCCATCGGCTCCGTAACCAGCCCGAACCGCATCGCGCTTCAGCCGATGGAGGGTACCGACGGCACGGAGGACGGCCGCCCCGGCCCGCTTACGCGCCGCCGCTACCTGCGCTTCGCCCATGGCGGCGCGGGTCTGATCTGGTTTGAGGCCGTCGCGTCCGCGCCGGAGGTGCGCGCCAGCGCGCATCAGCTGAGGATCACCGACGATAACGTGGACGACTTTGCCCGCCTGCTGGACGAAATGCGCGAAACCTGCCTGAAGGAAAACGGATACGTGCCCGTGATTGTCATGCAGGCGACGAATTCCGGCCGCTACTCCAAGCCCACGGGCGTTCCCGCGCCGCTGATCGCCTACAACAATCCCGCGCTGGAGGATACGCCCATCGATTCCTCCCGCATCCTCTCGGACGATCAGCTGAAGGCCTACGAGGAGCGCTTCTCCGATATGGCGCGGCTTGCGCAGAAGGCCGGGTTCGACGGCATGGACATCAAATGCTGCCACCGCTACCTCGCCTGCGAGCTGCTTTCCGCCTACACCCGCCCGGGCATGTACGGCGGCAGCTTCGAAAACCGCACGCGCTTCCTGCTGAACGCCTACCGCGCCGCGTCTGCCGCCGTGACGAAGCCGGGCTTCTTCCTCACCAGCCGCATGAACGCGTACGACGGCTTCCCGTATCCGTGGGGCTTCGGCGTGACGGCGGAAAGCGGAGTCACGCCGGTGCTGGACGAGGCCGTGAAGCTGGCGGGCATTCTGAAGACGGAATTCCGCATTCCGCTTCTCAACATCACCATCGGCAATCCCTACAAGAATCCGCACGTCAACCGCCCCTACGACCGCGGCAATTACGTGCCGGACGAGCATCCGCTGGAGGGTGAGTCGCGCATGATGCACTGCGTGTCCACCATTCAGAAGGCGCATCCCGACCTGCCCATTCTCGGCAGCGCGTATACCTATCTGCGCCAGTTCTCGCCCCAGCTCGCCGCGGGCATGCTGAAGGGCGGCCACGCGCAGATGGCGGGCTTCGGCCGCATGGCGTTCGCCTGCCCCGATTTTCCGCGCGACCTGCGCGAAACGGGCGCGCTCGATCCCAAGCGCGTCTGCATCACCTGCGGCCAGTGCGCGGCGCTTCTGCGCGCGGGCATTCCCTCCGGCTGCGTGGTGCGCGACCGCGAATGCTATCAGGTGGTGAAGTGATATGAAGAAAACGGCAATCGTAACCGGCGGCGGCCGCGGCATCGGCCTTGCCATCGTCGAGCATCTTGTGAACGCGGGCTACCGCGCCTGCCTGATCGGGCAAAGCCCGGAGGAGCGCTACGCGGAGGCCTTCCGCCCGCTTCGTGAAAACGGCGCGGAAATCTTCTATTTTCAGGGCTCTATCGCCGAAGCAAGCGACCGCGAGACGTTCGTAAACGAGGTCATTTCCCGTTTCGGACGCGTCGACGTGCTGGTCAACAACGCGGGCGTCGCGCCCAAGGTGCGTCTGGACATTCTCGAAACCACGGAGGAATCGTTTGAATACGTGCTCGGAATCAACCTGATGGGCACGATGTTCATGACGCAGGCCGTCGCGCGCGCCATGACGAAGCAGGACGCGCAGGACGGCCGCCGCGGCGTGATCGTGAATATTTCCAGCTTCTCTTCCACCGTTTCCTCCCCCAACCGCGCGGAATATTGCGTAAGCAAGGCGGGCATTTCGATGCTCACGAAGCTGTACGCCGACCGGCTCGCGGGCGAGAACATCTTCGTATACGAGGTGCAGCCGGGCATCATTCGAACCGACATGACCGCGAAGGTCACCGAGAAATACGACCGCCTGCTCGCGGGCGCGGATTTCCCCATTCATCGCTGGGGTCTTCCCGAGGACGTTGCCCGCGCGGTAATGGTGTTCGTGAACGGCGAGCTGCCCTATTCCACCGGGCAGGTGCTGCACGTGGACGGCGGCTATATGGATGTGAGATCGATATGAATTCCTATGATACGCTGATCATCGGCACAGGCTGCGCCGCGCTCAAGTGCGCGGAAGAGCTGTGCCGCATGGGACGGAAGAGCTTTGCCATCCTGACCGACGACGAGCGCGCGGGCACCTCGCGCAACGCGGGCAGCGACAAGCAAACCTATTACAAGCTGACGCTTTCGGGCTTCGACGGCGACAGCGTGGGCGAAATGGCGCGCACGCTGTTTTCCGGCGGCTGTGTGGACGGCACGCACGCGCTGTGCGAGGCCGCGCTGTCCGCGCCGTGCTTCCTGCGCCTGTGCGAGCTGGGCGTTCCGTTTCCCACAAACCGCTACGGCGAATACATCGGCTATAAGACCGATCACGACCCGCGCCGCCGCGCGACGTCCGCGGGCCCGCTTACGAGCAAGATGATGGCCGAGGCGCTGGACAAGCACGTCCGCGCCGCGGGTGTTCCGATTCTGAACCACCGCTTAGCCGTTTCCGTGGCCGTGCAGAACGAGCGTGCAAGCGGCGTGGCGTGCCTGAACACGGAAACCGGCGCGTTTGAGCTGTACGCCGCCAACCACATCGTGTGGGCGACCGGCGGCCCCGCCGCGGCATACCTGAACGTAAGCTATCCCCTCGCGCAGTCCGGCATGACCGGCGCGCTGCTGGAAGCGGGCGCGGCTGCCGTCAACCTGACCGAGTGGCAGTATGGCCTCGCCTCCGTCGCGCCGCGCTGGAACGTTTCCGGCACGTACATGCAGGCGCTTCCCGCCTTCGTTTCCACCGACCAGAACGGCGGCGACGCGCGCGAATTTCTGGACGGCTGCTTCACCACGCCCGGCGAGGCGCTGACGGCTGTATTTCTGAAGGGCTACCAGTGGCCGTTTGACGCGCGCAAGGCCAAGGCCGGTTCCAGCCGGATCGACCTGCTCGTGCAGAACGAAATCGCCAAGGGCCGCCGCGTGTTTCTGGATTTCCGCGTCAATCCGTTCGGAAATCGCTTCGCGCTTTCCGCGCTGGATGACGAAGCGCGCGACTATCTTTCCCGCGCGGGCGCGACGCAGGACACGCCCTTTGCGCGCCTTCTGCACATGAACGCCCCCGCGGTGGACTTCTACCGCTCGCACGGCGCAGACCTCGCACGCGACCGGCTGGAAATCGCCGTGTGCGCGCAGCACATGAACGGCGGCATCTCCGTGGACGAATGGTGGCAGACCGCGCTGCCCGGCCTGTATGTCGTCGGCGAAGCGGCGGGCACGCACGGCGTGTACCGTCCCGGCGGAAGCGCGCTGAACGCCGGACAGGCCGGAGCCGCCCGCGCCGCCCGCGCAATCAGCCGCGCGCCGGAGCAGACTCCCGCGCCGCTGAACGAAGACGAAGCACTGAACGCCGCGCTCCGCGTCGCGGCCGCGTGCCGCGCAGACACGTCGAATCTCGAAGTGCTGAATACCGAGAACGCCGCGCGAATGAGCGCCTGCGCGGGCGCGGTGCGTCGGCCGGAGGCCATTCGCGCGCTGCTGGAGGACACAACCTCGCTGCTTCAGCACTTTGAGGATACCGCGCGCTACCGCGGCGAACGCGAGCTCGGCACGCTCTTCCGCCTGCGCGACGCGCTGATCACCCGCCGCGCCATGCTCACGGCCATGCTCGACTACGTTTCGCACGGCGGCGGCAGCCGCGGAAGCGCGATCTATGAGCCGGAGGCACAAAACGCCGCAGACCTGACCGCTCAGGTGCAGGAGGTCTGCCTGACAGAGGATTCCGTCGCCTGCCGCTGGCGCGCCGTAAAGCCCATCCCCGAGGAGGACGATTTTTTCGAAAATGTCTGGCGGGAATACCGTCAGGGAAAATGGTAGGAGGATTTTATACATGTCGGGTACGATTCTGAACCGCCTGCGCACGCCGCAGGGTGTCGTTGACGCCGTTCTGGACACGGATACCTTTAACGAAATCGACGACCAGTTCGCGCTTTCCTACATGCTTCGCAGCACGGAGCGCATCAACACCCGCGCCGTCTACGCCGCGCCATTCTTCAACGAAAACTCAAGCAGTCCCGAGGACGGCATGCGGAAGAGCTATGAAGAAATCAAAACGCTTCTGAAGCTGGCGGAACGCGAAGACCTGATTTCCTCCGCCTTTGAGGGCTCACGCCGCTACCTTACCGACGAGAAAACGCCGGTGAATTCCCCCGCCGCGCGCGACCTCGCCGCCCGCGCCGCCGCCTATTCGTCCGAGCGCCCGCTGTACGTCGTGGCCATCGGCGCGATTACCAACGTCGCGTCGGCGCTGCTTCTGAACCCCGCCATCGCCGAAAGCATCGTAGTTGTGTGGCTGGGCGGCCACTCGCTGGAATGGCCGGACACGCGCGAGTTCAACATGATGCAGGACGTCGCCGCCGCGCGCGTGGTCTTTGCGAGCGGAGCCGCCGTCGTGCAGCTGCCCTGCATGGGCGTGGTCGACCGTTTCACGCTCACCGAGCCGGAGCTTCATTATTGGCTGCTTGGAAAAAGCCCCCTGTGCGACCATCTGGCCAACGCCACCATCGAGGCAGCGCACCGCTACGCCAAGGGCAAGCCGTGGAGCCGCGTCATCTGGGACGTGACCGCCGTCGCGTGGCTTCTGAATGACGACGACCGCTTCATGAACAGCCGCGTCATTCCCGCGCCCATTCCGCAATATGACCACCACTATTCGCTCGACCCCCGGCGCGCGCCTCTGCGCTACGTATGGAACATCAAGCGCGACGCGCTGATGGCCGACCTGATCACCAAGCTGACGAAATAACCCATTTCATAGCAAATCCCCCGGACGCTTCATCCGGGGGATTCGCTGTCTTCTCTCATGCCAGCTTCTGCATATCCCTTTGCAGCTTTCCGATAATTTTCTTTTCAAGTCTGGATATGTAGCTCTGCGAGATGCCCATCAGGTCGGCCACCTCCTTCTGCGTGCGCTCGTTGCCGTCCTTCATGCCATAACGCAGGTCGATAATCTGCTTTTCTCGCGGGTTCAGGTGATCGATCGCCTGCCTGAGCGCCGTCTTTTCCTCGTTCGCCTCCAGATCACGGGACACGAGATCGGGCTCCGTACCCATAATGTCCGAGAGCAGAAGCTCGTTTCCGTCCCAGTCGGTGTTCAGCGGCTCGTCGAACGAAACCTCCAGCTTCAGCTTGTTCGTCCGGCGCAGAACCATCAGAATTTCGTTCTCAATGCAGCGCGAGGCGTAGGTCGCCAGCTTAATCTGCTTGTCCAGCTTGAACGAATTTACCGCCTTGATCAGCCCGATCGTGCCGATGGAAATCAGATCCTCGATTCCCAAGCCCGTGTTTTCAAACTTTCGGGCAATGAACACCACCAGACGCAGATTGTGCTCGATCAGGGACGCGCGGGCGCGGCTGTCGCCGCCGTCCGACCGCCTGACCATGGCTTCCTCCTCGCCGCGGGTCAGCGGCGCGGGAAGCAGGTCGCTTCCGCCGATATACGCCACGGTATCCCTGCGCATCCTTACAATTAACCCATAGACCGACCGTTTCACCAGAGGAATTGCCGCAGCTCCCATTCGGCCGCCTCCTTCACGCTCTTTTTTGTCCCAGTACCCCGGGCGCCAGCGCATGCACGCTGCCGCGCAGCCTGCCCGGATAGAGTCCAATCCACACATCCGGCGCTCGCCTCCAGCCCCCGCCGGCGCGAACCTCCATCCGCTCCGGCCGAACGCAGGGAAGCTCGCCGTCCCCGCCTACCGTTCGAAACGCCGCCGCGCGCCGTCCCGTCTGCGCCGCGAGCGCCCGGTATGCCTGCCGTCCCAGCGCCGTTTCATCCGCAATCAGCACAGGAAGAGCACTTAGCGGCTCCCGAAGCAGGTTGCCGGTATCGACGAGCGCCGGAAATCGCCGCCAGCGCCCGCCGCTCCACACGCGCAGCTGCACCGTGTCCCGCTCCGGGCGTATCTGCCTTCCCAGCGCGTCCACCGCCCAAGCGGCTGCCATTCCCGCCAGCGCCTGAACCGCCTGTCCCGAACCCATGCGCCGCACGGCCTCCATGGCTCCGCCCAGCACGAACGCGTACAGAAGCACCCGCGCGGACGCAGACAGGAACCGTCTGCCATCCGCCAGCGGATAGGCAATCAGGCACATGGGAACCACCGCCGCGAACGCCGCCTCAAGCGGCAGCGCCAAGGCCTCGAACGCAAGCGCTGACAGCGCGCCGAAAAGCGCCGCCGGAACCAGCCGCCCCGGGCGGAAAAACCACGTTCCCCGCGCCGGCAGGCAAAGCAGGAAGAAATCGAACAGGAGGTTCACCATCAGATAGCCCTCCGCACTCACTTCCACTTCCGTTTTCCTCCTTGCCCTGCCATTATATGGCAAAAGCTCCCTGTATTTCCCCGGTTTCATGTCGCACAATTCATACCGATTTTCGACAATTCGACACATATTCGACGAATTTCCGCCGCGTGCCAAAACAGAAAAAGAGCCGGACGTCCATCAAACGGAACATCCAGCCCTCATAAACAGGATAATTCGCTTCGACGAATTCGACACGCGGCTGCCCGCGTGTCGAAGAAACGAAATGACAATTTCGCGCGTATTCGCATGAGTACAGAAAGAATGGCTTCACCCGATCAGGCGCTCTTATCCTCCACCGAGCCCTCCATCTCCTCCATCGACCGGGCGAGCCTGTGCGGAATCGGCTTCCACTCCACCTTCACAAACAGCGCGGCGACAGAGGAAAGCAGGCCGATCTTGTCAAATACCGGGAACAGCAGGCAGTCCAGCGCCGCCCTGCCAAGGGACAGGTGCTGAAGCCGCCTATGCTCCATCACCAGCACATACGCCGCCAGCAGCACGGCGCCAGCCCAGCTGGTCGCAAAGCTCCTGCCGTAATCCAGCAGAAGCTGGCTCGCGCTCAGGCCTCCCAGCAAACCAAGTGCGAGTCGCACAACGCGGAGAAAGAGCAGAACCAGCCCCTTCGGAACAACTGTCCACAGCATATCATAGCAAATCGCCGCGCGCTTCGAAAACACGCCCCGCAGAAGCTCTCCGCCGGACTCCGCAAACGACTGCAAATGTCCCTTCGCCCAGCGCAGGCGCTGCCGGAGCGCCACGCGCATGTCTTCCGGCTGCTCATCGTAAAACTCCGCCGCGTCCTGATAGGCGATATTGTAGCCCTTCACAACCGCGTCCGCCGAAAACGCGCGATCCTCGGTGAACGACGTATAGTTCCAGCCGTCCCGAATCAGCTCGCCGGCAAACAGCACGCCCGTGCCCTGCACGCGCGCGGAAAGCCCCAGAACGCTGCGTCCCCGGTGCTCTGAATGGCAGGTGCGCAGCCAGTGCAGCGCATAGGACGCGGCAATCCAGCTTCCGTTCAGGTTCTTGCTGTTTCGGAAGGACACGACGACCCTTTCTCCCGCGTCGAACGCGTCGTTCATGCGCGCCATGTAATCATGCTTCAGCACGTTATCCGCATCGAAAATGAAATAGCCCTCAAACGCGTCTATGCCGTAATCCCGGCGGATACACTCCACCAGATAGCGAAGCGCGAAGCCCTTCGTGTGCTCGTTTTCGTTCTGACGCTCGTAAACCACCGCGCCCGCTCTGCGCGCGGCGAGCGCCGTCGCGTCGGTGCAGTTGTCCGCAACCACAAACACCGTAAGCAGACCCGCCGGGTACGCCTGATTGCGAACGCTCTCCACCAGCCGCGCGACCACGGCCTCCTCGTTTCGCGCCGCCACGAGCACGGCATATCGATGATATTTCGTGGCTTTGGGAAATTTCCTCGTCGTAAAAAAGCCAATCACCGAAATCAGCATCGTGTATATCGTAAGCACGCTCATAACCTGCGCGACCACGCCCATCCCGTCGCGCAGCCTCAGCAGCCATTCCATGGCTCCACCTCCATTTGCGGGGCTAATTATAGCACGCGTTCGTAAATTCATATAGCGCTATCCAAACAAAAAAGGGGC
>CAVERI010000019.1:0-37338 GCA_963618055.1 bacterium
GACAGCGGCAAAAATTCACTTGATTTTTGGGGCGGATAGGAATATAATCATCATATGGCGTGTGGCGTTTCCGCGTAAATCCGGCTGTGGGAACGTCACGCGCTTTTTTAATTGAACAGGGTGAATCGTGCGGCTGAAATGCGTAAGTCCAGATTGAGGGGGACTGCGCGTTTCTTTTTTTGAGAAGAAAGGATGGTTTTTCTATGGAGACGGGAAATCAGTATCTGGGAACGGAGCGCGTTGGAAAGCTGATGCGCCGGTATGCCGTTCCCTGCGTCATCTCGCTGCTGGTGGGCGCGCTTTACAACATCGTGGATCAGATTTTCATTGCGAACGCGAGCTATCTGGGGTCTTACGGCAACGCGGCCAACACGGTGGTGTTTCCGCTGACGGTGGTGGCGCTTGGCGTCGCGGTATTCATCGGCGACGGCTGCTGCGCGTTTGTGAGCATTGCGCTGGGGCGAAACGCCCGCGAGGACGCGCACAGATCCGTCGGCAACGCCGTGGTGCTTTGCGTGGCGAGCAGCCTTGTGCTGACGGCGGTTTATCTGATCCTCTGCGAGCCGATTCTCGCGCTCTTTGGCGGAACGGTGAATGAGGAGACCCACGCGTTTGCGCGGGAATATTTCTTCTACATCGCGCTGGGCATTCCGTTTTATATGTTCGGGCAGGCAATGAATCCGATTATCCGCAGCGACGGAAGCCCGAGATTCGCCATGATGGCCACCCTTTCCGGCGCGATTGCCAACGTGATCCTCGACCCGCTGTTCATCTACGGCTTCCGCTGGGGCATGATGGGCGCGGCGGTTGCCACGGTGATCGGTCAGGTGCTCACGGCGGCGCTTTCCATCTGGTATCTGCGGCACATGAAGGTGATTAAGCTGGAGAAGCGCAGCTTCCGGCTGGACGGAAGGCTGATTCCGAGGTTCCTCGCTCTGGGGCTTACCAGCCTTCTGGCGCAGATTTCGCTGGTCGTCTCCATGGCGGCCGTGCAGAATATGTGCACGAAATACGGCGCGAGGGATCCCATCTTCGGCCAGCCGGAATACGCGCAGATTCCCCTTGCGGTGCTTGGCATCGTCATGAAGTTCTTCCAGATCGCCATTTCCATTTCCATCGGCATGGCGGCCGGGTGCATCCCGATTGCCGGATATAACGTGGGCGCGGGGAAAAAGGAGCGCGCCAAGGCGCTGTTTTCACGCCTGATGCGGGCGGAGCTGATTGTGGGCGCCGCCGCGCTGGTGATCGTGGAGGTGTTTCCGCTTCAGATTGCCATGCTGTTCGGCGCGGCGAACGAGAGCGCGTATTACGCGAGCTTCACCGTCCGGTGCTTCCGCGTCTACCTGTGCCTGATGCCGCTGGCGACGCTGAACAAGGGCACGTTCATCTATTTGCAGGCGCTGGGCAAGGCGTTCGCCTCTACCGCCGTCTCCCTGACGCGCGAGATCATCTTCGGCGTGTCGCTGCCCATCCTTCTGCCGATGTTCTTCGGTCTGGACGGCCTTCTGTGGTCGTTCCCGGCGGCCGACCTGCTGACGTTTCTCATTGCGGTTTTCTTCATCCGACAGACCTATCGCGAGCTGTCCGATTCCTGAATGAGCTGAAAATCCGCCGTTGACAGCGGAAATACCTTGTGCTATAATAACGGCAGGAAGGGATGGCGCTTGTGCACGGCTTCTCCCCTCCGATGTGTTGGGGCCGCCCGCCAGTTCGCGCTGGATGGCGGCTTATCTTTTACTACTTATGGGTTCCGTTATGAACGGTAAACGCCAAAGTGATAATCATGATGATGACCACGAGGAATTCGTAATCGGACACGATCATCACCTCCCTTTTGTACGGGAGGGTAAAAGCCAAGCGCCATCTGTTTCCTTCCTGCCGGAAGCCATGGGCTTCACAGGCATTATAGCATAAAGGGCATGTGCGCGTCAAATTTGGTTTTTGGTAAAGTGGATTTTTGAAAATCCGCCGTTGACAGCGAAAATACATTATGCTATAATAACGGCAGGAAGGGATGGCGCTTGTGGCAGAGCTTCTCCCCTCCGATGATGGAGTGAGCCGCCTATCCGTTTGCGCTGGATGGCGGCTTATCTTTTACTTACTTATGGGTTCCGTTATGAACGATAGGAAGGCCGGGGCCGCGTTTTAGCAGGCGAGGTGCTCGATGAGGATTTTGACGCCGATCAGAATCAGGATTGCGCCGCCGGTAATTTCCGAGGGCTTTTTATAGCGCGAGCCGAAGAAATTGCCGATGTACAATCCGACGCAGGAGATGACGGCGGTAATCGCGCCGATGAGCAGCACGGAAAGGTAAATGTTCATCGTGCCGACCATGGCGAAGGATACGCCCACGGCAAGCGCGTCGATGCTGGTGGCAATGGCCATCATGAACATCGTCTTGAACGAGAACGAGCCGTTCGGCTTTTCCTCCTCGCCAAAGGCCTCGCGAATCATGTTCGCGCCGATCAGCACCAGAAGAACGAAGGCAATCCAGTGATCATAGGCTTCGATCAGGCTTTTCAGGCTGGAGCCCAGAAAATAGCCGATCAGCGGCATCAGCGCCTGAAAGCCGCCAAAATACGCGGCCACGCACGCGGCATGCTTCGGCTTGACCCTCTGCACCGAAAGCCCCTTGCAGATGGAAACCGCGAACGCGTCCATGGAAAGCCCGACGGCGATCAGAAGCAGCTCTATAAAGCCCATATGTCGTCCCTCCGGAGAAAGTGATTAACAGCTATTCTATCACAGCAAATGTAGAAAGTCAAACAAAATCTACGGTTGAACTCTCTGTGGATTTCTGATATAATAAAAATGTCCACAGACAGGGGGTATGAGCATGACCGTCGATGAGTTGATTCGGCTTCCCAAGGTCATTGATCGCAAGCGCAGGCCTCAGCTCAAGGAGGAGTTTCGGCATTACAAAATGAACCTTGAGCTTACGTGCGTCGATTCAAGCGCAAGGATGACTATGTTTTTACGGCGGTTGAAGGATTACCCCGAGGACTTTACCGTCGGTTTAAAGCTCGACGGCCCGAATGAGATCATGGAATGCGACGTGGTGCTGCTTCGGTATCAGGGGCCGCACGGTCAGTCGGCGACGCAATCGTTCGGCGACCTGCACAATTCCTATCACATTCACGAGTATACCGAGGATGATTTGAGATGCCGCCGCAAGAAAGCGTCCTACAAATGCGCGGGCAGGCATACAAGCTTTGAAGAAGCAATCGTTCTGTTTCTGGAACACTGCCATATTTCAGACCCGAACGGAATCTTCGACGAGGAACGCGAAAAAATCGCACAGGTCAAGTTGGACTTTGAAACCATGCAATAGGAAGGAGCGACAGCAATGACAATACAGGAAATGCTGGCGAACACTCCGGCGAATGTCTTTCAGCTGCGCGAAAAGCGCCCGGGAACCTTTCAGCTGATCGCGCCCATTTTCCATGACGACGGCGATATGGTCAGTATTTTTCTTGAAAAGCAGGACGAGGACAGGGTGCGCATCTGCGACCACGGAATGAGCCTTATGCGGCTGTCCTATCTGTTTGACATAGATTCGGACAAGAAGAAAAAGGTTCTCAACGATATTCTTTCCAACCGGGGCGCGTGTCTGGAAAATGGGGATATTGAGCTTACGGTGACGGGCGAGAACCTGTTCAGCGGCATTATGAACTATTCCCAGTTGGTGAGCGAGGTCTGTAATATGGACATACTCTCGCGGGAAATGGTTTCCAGCCTGTTTTATGACTACCTTGGAGAGGCAATTGAGCGGCTGCATGAGGAGAAGCGCATCGCGTATATCCGGGACTATCAGGTGCCCGGTCGCCCCGATATAAACGTCGATTACGCATTTGTCGGAGACCATAAGGTGCGGCCGATCTTCCTGTTTGGCGTGAAGGACACGAACAAGGCGCAGCAGACGGCGATAAACTGCCTGAACCTTACACTGGATCAGATTCCGCATCGAAGTGTTTCCGTGTTCGAGAACATCGATCAGGTGACGACCTTCGCGCGAAACGCGCTGATTAACGCCTCTGGAAAGGTATACAGCGATTTCGACAGCTTCAAGAAGAACGGAGCCAACTATCTCGCAAGCGAATTGCAGGCAGGCTAAACGAAGCCTGAAAAGAATGCCGTTCCGGGCAGCGTGTCTGGAACGGCATTTTTTTTAGGCAACGACGCACAAATGAGGCGGTCGGCTGGCGAATGGATTTTTCGTCAGGTGCAAACGCAAATTTCGAAGGTTTACTGGAGGTAAATCGAGGAATTTGCGTGCCTCAGATGGCGGAAAAGACATCGCCCGACGCGCCGCCGAATTGTGCGGCGGTGCCTTACGCCTTTTTCCACATGCTGGGAACCAGAAGCACCAGCATGGGGTAGATTTCGAGGCGGCCGGCGAGCATCAGGAGGGTCAGGATGGCCTTGACGCAGCCGGGAAAGAAGCCGAAATTGCACATCGGGCCGACGGCGCCGAGGCCGGGGCCGACGTTGCTCACGCACGTAAGCGACGCGGTGAACGCGGTTACGAGATCCGCGCCGCTGGCGGCCGCGGCCAGCGCGCCCAGAAGAATCAGCGCGATATACACGGAGAAGAAGATCGATATGCCGGACAGCATTTCCTCCGGCACGCTCTTGCCGTCCAGCCGGATGACGCGCACCTTGCGCGGCTGGAACGCGCGCAGCACCTCGCGCCCGGCCAGCTTGGTCAGAAGCAGGACGCGCACGATCTTCAGGCCGCCCGCCGTAGAGCCCGCGCACGCGCCGAAAAGCATCACAACCACAAGCACCGCCTTGGAAAAGGACGGCCACAGGTCGAAGTCCGCCGAGGAATAGCCGGTGGTGGACATGACGGACGTGGTCTGGAAGAACGCGTGGCGGAGCGCCGTTTCGAAGCTTCCGAATATGCGCGTGACGTTCACGGCGATCAGAAGCGTAGCGGCGGCGGTCAGGCCGGTGTAGAGCCACAGCTCCTCGTTTTTGCCCGCGCCGCGCACGTCGCGCATGAGCAGGCGGAAGTACACGGCGAAGTTTACGCCGAAGAGAAGCATGAACACGGCGATGATGATTTCAAACGCCGGGCTGCCATACGCGCCGACGCTCGTGTTCCGGCACGAGAAGCCGCCCGTGCCCGCCGTGCCCAGCGTGTGAATCACGGCGTCGAACACCGGCATGCCGAAGGCGCGCAGAAGCACGTATTCAATCAGCGTGAGCGCCGCGTAGATCATATACAGCACCTTGGCGCTGTCTCCCTGCCGGGGGCGCAGCTTGGAAAACGACGGGCCCGGGCTTTCGGCGCGCGCCAGATACGCGCCCCTTCCGTCGATGGACGGAAGAAGCGCCGACGTGAGCACCAAAACGCCCATGCCGCCCGCCCAGTGCGTGAACGAGCGCCAGAACAGTATCCCGCGCGGCAGCGCCTCGACGTTTCCGAAAATCGTCGCGCCGGTGGTGGTGAAGCCGCTGGCGATTTCAAACAGCGCGTCCCAGAAGCCGCACGCGCCGTCCAGCAGAAGCGGCAGGCTTCCAAAAAGCGAAAAGATGAGCCAGCTCAGCCCGGCCACCGCCATGCCCTCGCGAACGTGCATTTCCCCGTCGCCGCCGCGGGTGAGAAGCGTCAGCGGCAGCGCCACGGCCACGGTGATCAGCATGCTTAAAAGAAACGGCCACTCGTCGCCGTCCTTGAGTACCCAAGCGATAACGAGAGACGGCAGCATCAGCCCCGCCTCCACCAGCATCAGCCGACCCAGCATGTGCAGAACCAATCTCTTATTCATGTGTCTTCTGCCCCATCACGTCGTTCAAATCGACGATGCCCGTTTCGCAGGTGATGATGACCACGCGGTCGTCGGCCTCGATGGTGTCGTCGCCGAAGGGAACCAGCACGCGATTGCCGCGCACGATGACGGCGACCAGCGCGCTGCCCCGAATGTTCAGGCTGCGCAGCGGAACGCCGATATACGGCGCGCCGGCGCGGGCGATGAATTCCAGCGCCTCGGCCTTGTCGCTCATGATGCGGTACATGCGCTCCACCGCCGTGCCGTAGCCGTTGGCGCGGGCGCGCACCGTGCGCAGGATGATGTTGCACGCCACCTGAAGCGGGCTGATGATGCCGTCCATGCCCATGTTCTTGAGCATCTCGGTGTAGTTCACGCGGGTGCTCTTCACGATCACCTTGCAGTTGGCGTATTGCGTGGCGTACAGGCCGGTCATCAGGTTTTCCTCGTCGCGGTCGGTGAGCGCGATGAACGCGTCCACCGTGCGCAGACCCTCGGAAAGCAGAAGCTGCTGATCGGTTCCGTCGCCGTGAATGATGTTGGCGGCGGGCAGCGCCTCGCTGAGCCAGCGCGCCTTTTCGGAATGATGCTCCACAATCGTGGTCTTCACGCCGGTGTCGTGCAGAAGCCCGGCCAGATAATACGCGATGCGGCTTCCGCCGACGATCATGGCGTTGTGCACGCCGCGGGTGTTTTTGCCCAGCCCCTTGAAAAACGACGTAATCGTGGCCGGCTCCGCCGCGACAAACACGGCGTCGCCCGCCTGAATCGTGAAATCGCCCTTGGGAATATACGGCTGATGCCCGCGCTCCACCGCGCAGAACAGAACGCGCGGCAGCTTCGTCGTGCGGGCGTAATGATCCAGCGTCACGCCGCTGAACGGCTCCGTGCCGTCCGCGCGAAACTCCACCATTTCCACAAGCCCGCGCGCGAACGTTTCAATCGACACGGCGAAGGGCAGGCGCAGGATGCGGCTGATTTCGCGCGCCGTGGCGCGCTCGGGATTGACCACGTAGTCGATGGACAGCTCCCTTGAAAGAAACGACAGGCTGCCCAGATATTCGGGATCGCGAATGCGCGCGATGGCGTACTTCGCGCCCAGCCGCTTCGCCGTCAGACAGGTGAGCATGTTGGTTTCGTCGCTCATCGTGGAAGCGATAATGATGTCGGCGTGCTTCACGTCGGCCTCGGTAAGCGTGTCAAAGCTGACGCCGCTGCCCTTCACGGTCATCACATCCAGCGTGTCCATACAGTGCTGAAGCACCGCCTCGCTGCGGTCGATCACCGTTACGTCGTGTCCCTCCGTAACCAGCCGGTTCGCAAGCTCCATGCCCATCTTGCCGCAGCCGACCACGATAATCTGCATGTTTTTATGCCTCCGTTATCCATGATGCACGCCTATCATATCACATTTCTTCAAAAAAGCAAGTGGCGCGCACGGAGAAAGTCGCTTTCCTTAGCAGAAAACGGACGACCCTCCCGGAGTGTTACCGGCGTTCCGCCGCGGCGCGGCCGATCAGCGCCTCCAGCACGGGCTTCAGGGCGGCCGCCCACGCGGCGCAGCCGGTTCCGTCCGGGTGTCCTCCGTAGCGCGCCATATATGGGCGTTCCGGAGATTCAGACAGCACGGGCACCACGTCGAACCACGCGTCCGCCTCGAACGCCAGTGTGGAGCGAATCCAGTCGTTGACCTTCAGCCAGCGCTCGCGCTCCGCCCCGGCATTGTTAAACGGCGGAATCGTCTGAAGAAGCACCCGAACGCCCGCCTCCCGAAGCCTGCCCACAACCGTCCGCAGGCTTTGCATAATCGCCTCGGCGGACGCCTCCCGCGGCATGTCGTTCACGCCCAAGCACACGACCGCGAGGTCGTTCTGCTTCGCCTTATACAGCCAGCCGCCGTCGGTCGCGGCGTCGCGGGCGCGGGCATAGCCCAAGCCAAGGTTCCAGAACGCATACTCCGTGCCCAGCGCCTCCGACAGCACGGCGCTCCAGTGCTCATAGGCATTATATCTCGTGCCGCAGCCCTGCGTGATCGAATCGCCCAGATACGCCACGCGCAGCTTCACGGGCCGGTCGCAGCCCACCATTCCGGCGAACAGCGTGTTCACCGAGCGCGTCCAGCCGGCCTCTGTTTTCACAAACGACGGCAGCAGCGTTTCGGGGTGGCAGGGAATACGCGCGCCGCGCACCGTCGTCTCCAGACACAGATACGCGTCCTTCTCCGCGCGCAAAACGACCGGGTCGGCCGCAAAGCATTCGCCGGGCGTTACGACCCTTCGCGGCGCGCCGTCAAACGTCAGCGCTCTCCACTCGCCCGGCTCGTCGAAGCCCTCCATATCCGCGCGCGCCGCAATCCCCACCCGCGCGGACAGAATCTCCCAGCCGCCAAGCGCCTGATTCACATAGCTGTGCCGCCCGTCTGAAAACGTCGAGTCCATCGCGTCGGAAAACAGAAGCGAATACCGATACTCCCCGCCCGCGAACACGCGGTAAAACACGCGCCCGACCACCGCCGCGCCCGCGTCCCCATTCTCAAACCAGCTCTGATTCCCGCTGCCCGCCAGCGTGTTGGAATGAAAGTCCCTGAAAAATTCCGTCAGATTCATCTTTTGTCCGTCCCTTCGTTCTGTCGCGTCAGCCCGCCGCCTCGACCGGCGTAATCGGAAACGCCCCAAACTGCGCGTGTGCGTTCCACTCGGAAATCGACAAAACCTCAAAGTCGCGAATCATTTCCACCCGGATTTCCGGCCTTGTCTGAAGCTTGAACGGAAGCAGGTCTGAAATTCGGTTTCGGACGCGTTTTCGCATCACGGCGTCGTCGTTCGGGAATTCCAGAATGTACACGTATGTTACGGGCTTGGCCTTCTGCATGGCGGAAAGATACATCCAGCTGTCGTAATACTTGAAGGCGATTTTATTCTCGCGCTTCTGATCGGATGGATTGAACGCCTCGGGACGCGCCGCTCCCGAAATCTTTGCGTTCTTATATTCAATCAGAAGAACGCTGTCCTCCGTTTCCGCAATGAAATCCACGTTGCTCAGGATTCCGACCTTATTCTGGCTGTAAATGTCGTGCAGGCGGTCGGTTGCCCACAGCGCCGAGGAAAAATCGAATTGATATTGCCGATTCTCATCCTGATAAATCTGGCTCATTTTCCCGTCACCTTTTCCTCGTAGACCATATCCAGCAGCCTTTCATCCGCGCTCATCAGATGATTGGGCTGCAGCTCCTCCATCGTATACGCGGAAATTCCGTAGAGCACATCCTTGCTGTATCCGCAGCTTGGGCAAATATTCGCAAGCGCATCCGGCAGCTCGGACGTTCCCCTGAATAGATTATGGAATTGAACCTGCTCCTTCCGTGTTCGAAGCAGCTCAAGATACTTCGCAAAATTATAGCTGTGCGTGGCAATAAAAATCTGAATACCGTTCTGCTCCAGCTCAAGAAGAATCCGCGCCACCAACGGAAACAGCTCGGGATTCAGGTTAGCCTCCGGCTCGTCCCAGAGAAGGATTGTGCCTTTTTGCAGAAGTCCGTTGCGAATCAGCTTCCAAAGCAGCGCCAGCTTGCGCAGTCCCTCCGCTTCCAGCGAGAAGTCGATTTTGCGCCCGTCCTTCTTGACGACGTAAAAGGTGTCGTTTTCCTGAACAACGGTGCCGTCAATCGCGCGGCTGATCTGCTCCAGAATCGCGTCCATATAGCTGGGAAGCGTTCGCGCCTCGGGCAGGGATGCGTTCACGATGATGTCCACCTGCGTCCCGTCAAAGGGCATTTTGAATTTCTCGTTCAGCGCGAGAAAGCCCTTGGAATGCGACAGCATCTCCGTCGTCGGAATAAAGACGGACTGTATATTCAGGCCGAGCCAGTCGCCGAAATTGAAAAAACCCTTATGGGACAGGCTGTACGTAAACGTATGCTCGCCGTCGGAAATCTCAAATTCGCAATATCCCTCTTTATTCGCGTCATTCTTCAGCAGGTCGCCGTCGCTCAGGCTGTTTGAGAAATATTTATGAAAGGTATCTGTCTTTCCGGCATTTGTCCGCTCGATCGACCACTGCGTCGCCGCGTAGATCATTTTCAGCAGCGTCGTTTTGCCCGTTCCGTTTTCTCCGATGATGACGTTGATCCCATCGGAAAAGCGCAGCGTGAAAGCATCGTGCATATATTCGCTGTTACGAATCGCTCCCTCCTTCGGGTCGCCGTTATTCTTCCTCCACTGCCGCTGGAACGCCATAACATTCAAAACCTTGATGGACTGAATCGACATGATTCTCGCCTCGCTTCCCATAGAATATAACCGGCCTTGGGGCGGTCAAACCGTACGGCCATCCGTGCGGAATCACCTTGCCGATTCCCATGATAACACATCGGGGGCTGTTGCGCAATGGTCAACAGCCCCTTCGTGATGGATTCGTCGCTTACGCGAGAATATCGATCCAGATACGGTTATAGTAGTCGAGGTTTTCGGTGATGTCGTGGAAGAATTCGCACTTGGAGAGCGCTTCCTCGGAGGGGTTGAGCGCGGGGTTGGCGAGGTCTTCCTCGCTCATCATATCCTGCACGGCGGTGATGGGGGAGGCGTAGTAGATGCACTCGAAGTTGCGGTAGGCGATGTCGGGGCGGCAGAGGAAGTCGATGAACTTATGCGCCGCGTCGGGGTTCTGGGCGTTCTTGGGGATGCACATGCCGTCCACCCACACGTTGGAGCCCTCCTCGGGCACGACGTACTTAAGGGAATCGTTGCCCATGATCGCGTACATGGCGTCGCCCGACCACATGACGGCCATGGCGGCCTCGCCGCTGATCATCTTTTCCTTCACCTCGTCCACCATGTAGCCCTGCACGATGCCGTCCTGCTTCTGCTTGATCAGCACGTCGCGCACCTGATTGAGCGCCTCCTCGCTGTTCTCGTTCACGGAATAGCCCAGCATCTTCAGCGTCACGCCGATGGTGTCGCGCACGGACTTGAGCATGAACACGTCGTCCTGATACTTGGGGTCGAACAGGCTCTTCCAGCTGGTGATGGGCTCGTCGACGTATTCCTCGTTATACAGGATGCCCACAGTGCCCCACATATAGGGCACGGAGTGCTTGCTGCCCGCGTCGTAGTCGGTGTCCTTCAGCCAGTCCAGCATGCCGCTGGCGTTGGGAATCCTGCTGTAGTCCAGTTCCATCAGCGCGTCCTCGGCGATCAGGCGCTCGATCATGTAGTCCGACGGGAAAATCACGTCGTACACGCCGCCGCCCGAGGTCATCTTCATGTACATTTCCTCGTTGGTGGTGTAGTTGAGATACTTCACCTTGATGCCGGTTTCCTTTTCGAAGTCCTTGATCACATCGCTGTCGATGTAATCGTAGCAGTTGTAGACGATCAGGGTTTCCTCGGCCAGCGCGGCCGGGAAAAGGGAAGCGAGAAGTGCCAGCACCAGAAGGAGAGCCAGTTTTTTCATGTTCGTATCCCCCTTACATAATGGATTCGATGTTGGAGCGCTTATTGATAATGATCAGAAGGATCAATATCGTCAAAAACATCAGCGTGGACAGCGCGTAGATCGTCGGCTTCACGCCCAGCTTCGCGGCGGAATAGATTTTCATCGACAGGTTCATGTCGGTGTCCGACGTGAAGAACGAAATCACGAAGTCATCCAGCGACATGGTGAGCGACAGAAGCCCGCCGGTCACGATGCCGGGGCGAATCTCCGGCAGAATCACCTTCGTAATCGCCTTCATCGGCTTGCAGCCGAGGTCGAGCGCGGCCTCATACGTGTTCGGGTTCATCTGCTTGAGCTTGGGCAGCACCGAGAACAGCACGTAGGGCGTGTCGAAGGTTACGTGCGCCATGATCATCGTCACGACGCCGCGCGGCATGTTGACCGCCACGAACATCAGCATCAGGCTCACGCCGGTCACGATGTCGGGCATGGTCATGGGCAGGTAGGAGAGGTTCAGCAGCGCCGAGGCATAGCCCCTTTTGCACGCGTGAATGCCAATCGCGCCCAGCGTGCCCAGAATCACGCTGATCACCGTCGCGATCACGGCCACCTCCACGGTGAGCCGCAGCGCCTGCAGAATGTCCGGGTTGTTCGTGAACAGCTCGATGTACCACTTGAACGAAAACCCTTCCCACTTGGCGCGCGACTTGCCCGCGTTGAACGACAGCGCGATCATCACCGCAATCGGCGAATACAGAAACAGCAGAATGAGCGCCAGATAGGTTCCCTTCAGCCACTTTGCAAACCGTTTCACCACTTCGCGCTCCCTTCCTTCGCCGGCGTCCGGTCGATGCGGTTCAACAGCCCGATGGACAGGACGATCAGCGCCATCATAAACAGGCTCAGCGCCGAGCCGAAGCCCCACTCGTTCGCCACCATGAACTGCTGCTCGATCATGTCGCCCAGCAGCATGAACTTTCCCTGACCCAGCAGGCTGGAAATCGCGAACGTCGTGACCGCGGGCATGAACACCATTGTGATGCCGCTCACCACGCCGGGCACGGACAGCGGCAGCGTGACCCTTGAAAACACGCGCGCCGGGTTCGCGCCCAGATCCTCCGCGGCCTCGATCACGCGCGCGTCCATTTTCTTGAGCGCCGTGTGGATGGGCAGAATCATGAACGGCAGGTAGTTATACACCATGCCGAACAGCACCGCGCCCTCCGTGCCGATGAGCTTGAGCGGCGCAAAGCCCAAGCTCTGCAGAATCGAATTGATGATGCCGCGCTTTTCCAGAAGCGACATCGTGGCATACGTGCGCAGAAGGAAGTTCATCCACATCGGCAGAAGAATCAGAACGAACAGCGTCTTGTACTTTGAAAAATCCCTGCTTGCCAGAAAGTACGCCGCCGGATAGCCCACGACCAGACAGATCGCCGTGCATTCCAGCGCCAGACGCACGCTGCGCCACAGCACGCGCAGGTTGGTTCCCTCAAAGCAGCGGGTGATGTTGGCGAGCGTCGCGCCGCCGTCCGCGCCGCGGAACGCGTAAATCACCACAAAGATCATCGGGCAGATGGTGAACAGCACCATCCACAGCGCGTAGGGGCCGGCAAAACGGCTGCGTTTCATGTGTCCCTCTCCGCCTCCATCCTGCGCATGATGTGAATGTTGCTGGGCACGATGGAGAGGCCCACGCGGCTGCCGGTGGGATACATGGTGGTGGAATGCACCTTCCACGTGAAGTCTCCCGTGTCGACCTTCATTTCATAATGCACGCCCTTGAACAGAACGCTTTTGACCTCGCCCTCCAGCATGCCCACGTCGGTGCCCACCAGCATGACGTCCTCCGGGCGCACGACCATGTCCACGGGCAGGTTCTCCTCAAAGCCCTCGTCCACGCACTCGAACAGGTGCCCCGCCGCGGAGACCTCGAAATCGCGCAGCATCGTGGCGGGCAGGATGTTGGAGTCTCCGATGAAGTTGGCGACGAACGCGTTCTTCGGCTCGTCGTAAATTTTCTTGCCGTCGCCGATCTGCTGAATGCGCCCGCCGTTCATCACCACGATGGTGTCCGACATGGTGAGCGCCTCCTCCTGATCGTGCGTCACGTAAATAAACGTGATGCCCAGCTGCTGCTGCATGCTCTTGAGCTCCAGCTGCATCTCCTTGCGCAGCTTGAGGTCGAGCGCGCCCAGCGGCTCGTCCAGAAGCAGCACCTCCGGCTCGTTCACCAGCGCGCGCGCGATGGCGATTCGCTGCTGCTGGCCGCCGGAAAGCGCGTCCACATTGCGGTTCTCGTAGCCCTCCATCTTTACCAGCCGAAGCATGCGCTGAATGCGGCGGCGGATCTCCGCCTTCACCTGCCTGCGCGAGGGCCTCGGCACGTTCGGCAGAAGCTCCTCCGGCTTTTTCAGGTTCAGGCCGAAGGCGATGTTGTCGTATACGTTCAGATGCGTGAACAGCGCGTATTTCTGAAACACGGTGTTGACGCGGCGGCGGTACGGCGGCACGGAAGCGATGTCCTTGCCGTCAAAAATCACCTGCCCGGCGTCGGGCGTTTCAAACCCGCCGATGATGCGCAGCATGGTGGTCTTTCCGCAGCCGGACGGCCCCAGCAGCGTGACAAACTCGCGGCGGCGAATGTACATATCGATATTATGAAGCACCTGCGTTTCGCCAAAAGCCTTGCTGATGCCCTTCAGCTCAATCAGTCTCGTATCCTCGTACATGTTCAGTCACTCCTTGTCCGTCAGAAGCTGGGCGGCGTGGCCACCCACAGCACCCGGCAGGGCGTTTTCCCGGCGTTCACAATGCGATGCGGCGCGACGGGCTTAAAATAAAAGCTCTCGTCCTTGCGGGCGCGGATGCGGCGCTCGCCCAGCTCGATGATCACGCTTCCCGAAAGCACGTAGCCGAACTCCTCGCCCTCGTGCGGATCCTGCATCTCCGTTTCGCCGCCCGCGGCCATTTCCACCAGAATCGGCTCCATGCTGTTTTTCTGCGCCGTGGGAACCAGCCAGCGAATCTGCCCCTTCAGCCCCTCGACGTCCTCCTTCACGCAGATGTCGTCGTCGCCGAACACCACCCGCTCGTCGCCCGTGCGGGCGAAAAACGCGCTCAGGTCGCTGCCGAGCGAGGCCAATATGTCCTCCAGCGTCGCGATTGACGGGCTGGTCAGGTTGCGCTCCACCAGCGAGATAAAGCCCTTGGACAGCTCGCACCGGTCGGCCAGCTCCTCCTGCGTGAGCCCGCGCTGCAAACGCAGCCGCTTGATCTTCTCTCCGATTTGCTCCATGCCGCCTTCGCCTCCCCGGAAAAAGCCCTCGGCGTGTTTAGAATCATTAAACCACAGCGCGGATAATATTAAACCACACGGCGCGTTTTGTCAATGGCCGAAGGCCTCCCCGCGCGTTAAAATTCAGTATCATGCGACCAAAAGTTTAGTATGGCTGTCACGCGCCCCTCTTGCGCGCGGGGCGAAAATGTGGTATCCTGCTTTCATCCGAACAGGAGGCGACAGCATGAGCATTTTTTTCGACGAAAAACAGAATAGCTTTTATCTCGGCGCCGGAAAAGCCAGCTACGTCCTGCACGTGGACGAGGCCGGCCGGCTTTTGAACCTGCACTGGGGCGCGCGCGTGCCGGACGGCGCGCTTCAGCCCGACCTTCGCCATTATCCCGCGCTCGCGTCCTTCGATCCGCGCACGAACGCGCTGCCGTGGGAGCTTCCCACCCGCGGAAGCGGCTGGTACGGTGAGCCCGCCGTGGCGGCGACGAACGCGAAGGGCGACGACATGGTGCAGCTGACCTATGTCTCCCACGCCATTTACATGGGCAAAAACCGCCTGCCCGGCCTGCCCGCGACGTTCGCGCGCAACGAGGGCGACGCGGAAACGCTGGAAATCGAACTCAAGGACAGCCTGACCGGCCTGCGCGTGACCGCCGTTTACGGCGTGTTTGAAAAAACCGGCGCCATCACCCGCAGCCTGCGCCTGAAAAACGAGGGCGGCGAGGCCATGCAGATAAACGGCGTGCTGTCCGCCTCCGCGCCGGTGCACGGCAGCGGCTACGACGTGATTCACCTGAAGGGCGCGTGGGCGCGCGAGCGCCACGTCATGCGCCAGACGCAGGGCGAGGGCGAATACCGCATCTTCAGCCAGCGCGGCGCGTCCGGCCACGAGGCCAATCCCTTCCTCGCGCTGTGCGAGAGGAGCGCTACGGAGTTCTCCGGCGAGGTCTGGGCGGTCAGCCTTGTCTACTCCGGCAGCTTCGAGGCGCTGTCCTACGTGAACAACACCGAAAACAGCCGCCTGTCCATCGGCATGAACCCGGACGCGTTCACGTGGAGGCTGGAGCCCGGCGAGACCTTCGTCTCCCCCGAGGCCGCCATGGTGTATTCGCCGGACGGCCTGAACGGCATGTCCCACGCGTTCCATCGGCTGTATTCCGAGAACCTGATGCGAAGCCGGTGGTTCGAGCGCGACCGTCCCATCCTGATCAACAACTGGGAGGCCACCTATTTCAACTTCAACGAGGAAAAAATCCTCCAGATCGCCCGCCGCGCCAAGGAGCTGGGCGTGGAAATGCTGGTGCTGGACGATGGCTGGTTCGGAAAGCGCAGCAAGGACAACTGCTCGCTGGGTGACTGGGTGGTCAACCCCGAAAAGCTGCCCGGCGGCCTGAACGGCCTGTCCGACAAGCTGCACGACCTCGGCCTGAAGTTCGGCCTGTGGTTCGAGCCGGAAATGATCTCGCCGGACAGCGACCTCTACCGCGCGCATCCCGACTGGTGCCTGCACGTGGACGGCCGCGCCCGCGTGGAGGCGCGCAGCCAGCTGATTCTTGACCTCTCCCGCAGGGAGATTCAGGACTACATCATTGAAAGCGTCTGCGCGGTGCTCGAAAGCGCCCGCATCGAATACGTGAAGTGGGACATGAACCGCAACATGACCGAGCCGTTCTCCGGCGCGCAGACCCCCGCAAGGCAGAAGGAAACCCAGCACCGCTATATGCTGGGCCTGTACCGCGTGCTGGAGGAAATCACCTCGCGCTTCCCGGAGATTCTGTTCGAATCCTGCTCCGGCGGCGGCGGGCGCTTCGACCCCGGCATGCTCTACTATATGCCCCAGACGTGGACGAGCGACGACAGCGACGCCGTCGAGCGCCTGTTCATTCAGTACGGCACGTCCTTCGTCTACCCGCCCTGCGCCATGGGCGCGCACGTCAGCGCCGTGCCGAACCACCAGACCGGCCGCACCACCGGCATGCAGACCCGCGGCGACGTGGCGCTGGGCGGCAACTTCGGCTTCGAGCTCGACCTGTCCCAGCTTTCCGACGCCGACGCGGAAACCGTCCGCCAGCTCATCGAGCGCGAAAAGCAGGTACGTACCCTCGTCCGCACGGGCGAATTTACCCGCCTGCTCTCCCCGTTCGACCACCCCTACGCCGCGTGGCAGTTCCGCGCAAGGGATAACTCCGAGGTTCTCCTCTGCGTCTACCGCCTTATGACCAAGCCCGCCACCCCGCACCTCCTCCTCAAGGTCTATGGTCTCGACGAGTCCGCCGCCTACATGGACGACGACGGCAATACCTGCTCCGGCGCCGCCCTCACCCGCTACGGCCTCTGGATCCACCTTCCCGGCGACTTCACCAGCAAGGTCATCCACCTTCGCCGCATCGGATAACCCCATAAACCCAATTCGAGCCTGCCGCATCCCGCGACAGGCTCGAATTTTCAATCATCCTTCCACTTTCAAGTGGTGCGCTCCAGCTTGCAGCGTCCGCTTCTGTCCCAGAAATTCCACATCGCACGTGCACCCGAACGGCACGTCCACAAACAGGTGGCAGCCGCCGTAGCGCCTGAACCAGCGCACGTGAATCGCGCCATAGGGCGAATCCACGCCGCCCTGCGCGCTGAGCAGCTTTTCGGGCATATGCGGCTTCACGGAGAAGCGCCGGAAGCCCGGCTGCGTGGGCGCAAGGCCGAGCAGGCCGGTATACAGGAACGCGCCCACGGAGCCGTACATCGGGTGGTTATGGGAGTTCATGCCGGGGTTCTTCTTCAGCTCAAAGCGCTCCCACACCGTCGTGGCCTCGTTCTGGCGCATGAAGCCCCACGACGGGTATTCGTCGCGCGTGAGCAGCTCATACGCGTCGTCCACATAGCCGAACTCGGCCAGCTCGTCCAGCAGGTAGCGCGTGCAGAGGTTGCCGGTGGTGAAGGCGTAATCGGCGCTTACGAGGTCATCGTGCAGCTTCCTTGCCGCGCGGGCGCGGTCTTCTTCAGGCACGATGCCCAGCCACAGCGAGAACGCCTGACAGCCCATGGAGCCGGTGGCGAACGCCGCGTCCGCCGCGTCGTACCACTTTCGCAGCATGGCCTCGCGGACGCGTTCGGAAAGTTCTTTATACTTCTTCGCGTCGTCCGCGCGTCCCAGAATCTCCGCCATCTCGGCGAGCGTGCGGCAGTTGAAGAAGGAATAGCCGGTGGACATGAATACGCCCGGCGTGACGATTGAGCGCGCGCCGTCGTTCGGCTCGCAGGCATAGGCCGGGCCCGCCCAGTCGCCGTAATAGCTGTAGTTCACGATATAGTCCTCGCTGTGGTCGAGCAGGCAGCCCTCCCACGCGGCGAAGGCGTCGAACGCCTCCTCCAGCGTCTCTTTGTCGGCGAAATGCAGATACGCCTGCAGCCCCGCCACGAGGAAGCTGGAACACACCGGGTCGGCCGGGAACGCGCCGAACACCTTGGGCGCGGTGCAGGCAATCGCGCCGTCCGGCTTCTGAATGGAAATCAGGTCGCGCACGATCTTTCGGAGCATGCCCGCGCAGTCGAAATTATACGGCGTTTCCTCAAAGCGCACGGTCGCGTCGTTCATCCAGCCCATGCGCTCGTCGCGCTGCGGGCAGTCGGTCAGGATGGAGTGCATGTTGCCCTCCTCGGTGCGCAGAACCTGCTGCTGAAGCGCGTTCAGCGCCGCGCTGCCGCTCACGAAGAAGCCGTTTTTCTTCATGTCCGTGCGAAGGAACACGGCCTCAACGTCGTCCCTGCCCACGTCGATGCCCGTCACGCGCGCGTACCGGAAGCCATGATAGGTGAAATCCGGCTGCCACACGTCCAGATCGGACGCGTCTCCGGCGTAGGTATAGCGGTCGGTCGCCTCCGCGCCGCGCAGGGTGGCGGTGTACAAATCGCCGGTCTCGTCCAGCTCCTCGGCGTGCGACAGCGAAACCACCGTGCCGCGCGGCATTTTCGGCAGCTTCACGCGCACCACGCCCGCCAGATTCAGCCCGAAGTCCACGATGTACGACCCGTCATGGCGCGAAACGGACAACGGCTTCACCGTCTCCACCTCGCGGATGGGCGGAATCACCATCGGCTTCAGCGCGCCCACGGCCGTTTCGCAGGGCTTCGCGGCCTCGAAGCCCGCAAAGCCCACTTTGTTCCAGCCGGGAATGGACAGCGCCGCGTCGTAGTCCTCGCCGTTGAACAGCGTGCTGCGCACGCTGGGGCCGAACCCGGCCTGCGTATTTTCGTCGGAAATCAGGCGCTCCGCGCTGCCGTCGGCATAGGCAATGTCCAGCATGTAAATCAGCCGCCGGTCGCCGAAGAACGTCACGTCCGCCCTGTGTCCCTGAAAGTCGCTTGGATTGTCACGCCAGCCGCCGCCCACCTCCGCGGCCAGACAGTTTTCGCCCGCGCGCAGGAAATTGCCCGCGTCCGGCACGGCGACGTACTGGCACACCACGGAATAATCCGTATGCGCCGGGTCGAGCCGCGCGTCGCCCACGCGAACGCCGTTGATGTACAGGTTCTGATACCCCAGCCCGCAGGCATACAGCACCGCGCGCCGAACCTCGCCCTTCACGGAGAACTCGCGGCGGAAATACACCGTGCGCAGGTTCGCATCCTCCGGCGCGGTCATCCACTTCGCCGTCCACTCGACGTTCACCGGATAGAAGCTCTGAAGCCCCTTCTCGCTCTCCGCTCCGGTATCGTCGCGCACAGTCAGCGCCGCGTCCACGCACGCGCCGCTCGGAACGGTCAGGCCCGAAACCGCGCATTCCTGCGCGTCCGTCTCCACCCAGCCGCTGTCGTATACCTTGATTCCGCCACACGAAAGCGTCAGCTGATACGCCGCCTGCTTCAATCCCGGCGCGTTCTCCACGCCCCACGCGAACACCAGCCTTCCTCCGCCCTCGACCACGCGGTCGCGCGGAGTCCCCTCCATGCGCCTGCGGTTTACGCTGAAATTGATGATTTTCATGCTTGGAACATCCTCCCACGTCCGTATTTCACGGGCTTCCCGCTGCTTCCCATGCCAGAGCCTATTATATCCTATCTCCGCCCGCGGCGCAATTTGATATTTTTCCAGCGCGCTTCCTTTTTTGCGGGAAAGCATCGAGTCCCCGCGAGCTTCCATCCTCCGCCCCTCCATTCCGGATTTTCCGCAGGAAAATCATTTCCTCTTTGATTTCGCCGCGCACGGCGAAATCCGAACGCGTAAAAAGCCCCTTGAGGGGGTCAGGGGGAGCGAAGCTCCCCCGCCCTCGTCCCCCTTCGCATACGAAAAGCGCCCCGCGAAAGCACGGAGCGCTTTATGCAATTCATCAGATGTCGTCGTCCTCGGCCGGCGGCTCGGGATTCGCTTCAAGGTCGTCCACAAGGCGGTCAAGGCTGTCCGGCTCGCCGTTCGTCTCCGAATCTTCGCCGGAGAGCTCATCGGAACCCGCGTCGGCCGCGCCGGTATCCGTTTCGCCCTCGTCCTCGTCCTCCGCGTCGGACGGCGCCACGCAAACGATGCGGCTTCCGTCCACGCGCATCAGGCGCACGCCCTGCGTATTGCGTCCGGTCACGGGAATCGCGCCCACGGGGGTGCGGATGATCGTGCCGTCGGCGGTGATGAGCAGGATGTCCTCCTCCTCATACACCAGCAGCTGCGCGGCGAGCCTGCCGGTCTTGTCGGTCAGGTTCATGGCCTTGATGCCCTTGCCCGCGCGGCTCTGCACGCGGTACTCGTCGATTTCGGTGCGCTTGCCATAGCCGTTTTCGGTGATGGAAAGCACCTGCTTGCCCTCCTCCACGATGGAGAGGTCGACTACCTCGTCGTCCTCGTCCAGCGCCATGGACTTCACGCCCATGGACGCGCGGCCGGTCGGGCGCAGCTCGCTTTCGGCGAAGCGGATGGCCATGCCGTTGCGGGAGCCCATCAGAAGCTCCTTCGTGCCGTCGGTCAGGCGCACGGCGATCAGCTCGTCGTCCTCCTTCAGGATGATGGCGATCAGGCCGGTCTTGCGCAGGTTGGTGAACTCGGAAAGCTCGGTGCGCTTGATCACGCCGCCGCGCGTGGCCATCACCAGATAGTGTCCGGCCAGCTTCTCCTCCGGCACGGGCAGCACGGCGGTGACCTTCTCGCCGGGGTCGAGGTTCAGAAGGTTCACAATCGCGGTGCCGCGCGCGGTGCGTCCGGCCTCGGGAATCTCGTAGCAGTACATCTGATGCACGCGCCCGCGGTTCGTGAAGAACATGATGGGGTCGTGCGTGGAGGTGATGTACAGCTGCTCCACAAAGTCCTCCTCGCGCGTGGTGGCGGCGGTAATGCCCTTGCCGCCGCGGCGCTGTGCGCGGTAGGTGGACTTGGCAAGGCGCTTCACATAGCCCAGATGGGTGATGGTGAGCACCATGTCCTCCTCCTGAATGAGGTCGAGCATATCGATTTCGCCGTCCAGCGCGGAAATCTCGGTGCGGCGCTCGTCGGAGTATTTGCGCTTGATCTCGGTCAGCTCGTCGCGGATGATGCCGCGCACGAGAATCTCGCTGGCGAGCACGTCCTTCAGGTGCTGAATCGTCTTTTCCAGCTCGGCGTATTCCTCCTCCAGACGGTCGCGCTCCAGACCCGTCAGGCGCTGAAGACGCATGTCCAGAATGGCCTGCGCCTGCTTTTCGGTCAGGCCGAAGGTCGTCATCAAGCCCTCGCGGGCGATGGGCGGCGTGGCGCTGGCGCGGATGAGGCTGATTACCTCGTCGATGCGGTCGAGCGCGATGAGCAGACCCTCCAGAATGTGGGCGCGCGCCTCGGCCTTGTCGAGGTCGTAGCGGGTGCGGCGGCGAATCACGTCCTCCTGATGCTCAAGGTAATGCTTGAGCACGCTCTTGAGCGACAGAATCTTCGGCTCGCCGTTTACCAGCGCCAGCATGTTCACGCCGAAGGTATCCTGCATCTGGGTATGCTTGTAAAGGTAGTTCAGCACCACGTTGGCGTTCACGTCGCGCTTTAATTCGATGACGATGCGCATGCCGTTGCGGTCGCTCTCGTCGCGGATGTCGCTGATGCCCTCCAGCCGCTTCTCGTGCACCAGCTCGGCGATCTTCGCAACCAGATTGGCCTTGTTGACCATGTAGGGAATCTCGGTCACGACGATGCGCTGCCGGTTCTGCTGCATGTCCTCGATGTGCGTCTTCGCGCGCACGATGATGCGGCCGCGGCCGGTGTGGTACGCGTCGTAAATGCCCCTGCGCCCCAGAATCACGCCGCCGGTTGGGAAGTCCGGGCCCTTGACGAAGCTCATCAGCTCGTCGATTTCGCACTCGGGCTTATCCAGCATGTACACGCACGCGTCGATGACCTCGCCCAGATTGTGCGGCGGGATGTTCGTCGCCATGCCCACGGCGATGCCGGCGGAGCCGTTGACCAGCAGGTTCGGATACCGCGAAGGCATCACGGCGGGCTGCATCAGCGTCTCGTCGAAGTTGGGATAGAAGTCCACGGTTTCCTTGTCCAGATCGCGCACCATTTCCATGGCGAGCTTGGACAATCGCACCTCGGTATAACGCATGGCCGCCGCGCCGTCTCCGTCCACGGAGCCGAAGTTGCCCTGACCCTCCACCAGCGGGTAGCGGGTGGAGAAGTCCTGCGCAAGGCGCACGGTCGCGTCGTACACGGCGCTGTCGCCGTGGGGATGGTATTTACCAAGCACGTCGCCCACGATACGCGCCGACTTGCGGAACGGCTTATCGGGGGTAACGCCCAGCTCCATCATGGAATACAGAATGCGCCGGTGAACAGGCTTCAGACCGTCGCGCACGTCCGGCAGCGCGCGGCTCACGATAACCGCCATGGCGTAGGAGATAAACGATTTTTTAAGCTCGTCCTCCACGTCCAGCGGGGTAAGATTTCCGATGTTGAACTGATCGTCCATAGGGAGAAGACCCCTCCGTTCCCGTTATATATCCAGATCCGCGACCAGCTTGGCGTTCTTCTCGATGAACTCCTTGCGCGGCTCCACCTGATCGCCCATCAGAAGCGTAAACATCTCATCGGCGGAGATGGCGTCCTTCAGCGTCACCCTGTACATGCTGCGCGTGGCGGGGTTCATCGTCGTCGCCCAAAGCTGCTCGGCGCTCATTTCGCCAAGGCCTTTGTAGCGCTGTATGTCCGGCTTCGCGTCGCGGCCGATCTCGTCCAGATACTTCTGAAGCTGCGCGTCGCTGTATACGTATTTTTCCGTCTTTCCGCGCGTCACCTTGTAAAGCGGCGGCTGGGCGATATACACATAGCCGTCCTCGATGAGCTTGGGGAAGTGGCGGTAGAAGAACGTGAGCAGCAGAATGCGGATGTGGCTTCCGTCCACGTCGGCATCCGTCATGCACACGATGCGGTGATACCTGAGCTTCGCCGGGTCGAAATCCTGCCCGAAGCCGCCGCCGAACGCGGTGATCATCGCCTTGATCTCGTCGTTGGCGAGGATGCGGTCAAGCCGCGTCTTTTCCACGT
This sequence comes from bacterium, assembly GCA_963618055.1. Taxonomy (GTDB): domain Bacteria; phylum Bacillota; class Clostridia; order Christensenellales; family Aristaeellaceae; genus SFHK01. The sequence goes on from CAVERI010000019.1 coordinate 22,985, forward strand.
TCAGAATCTTGCCGCGCAGCGGCAGGATGGCCTGAAAGTGCCGGTCGCGTCCGGTCTTGGCGCTGCCGCCGGCGCTGTCGCCCTCGACGAGGAAGATTTCGCACTTGGCGGGGTCGCGCTCGGAGCAGTCCGCCAGCTTGCCCGGCAGGGAGCCGGATTCCAGCGCGGTCTTTCGGCGCGTCATGTCGCGCGCCTTGCGGGCGGCCTCGCGGGCGCGCGCCGCGGAGATGCACTTGTCCAGCACGGCGCGGCCGATGGACGGGTTTTCCTCGAACACGTCCGTCAGCTTCGCGGCCACCATGCCGTCCACCAGCGGGCGAATCTCGCTGTTGCCCAGCTTGCTCTTGGTCTGCCCCTCAAACTGCGGCTCCACCAGCTTGACCGACACGATCGCCGTCAGACCCTCGCGCACGTCGTCGCTGGTCAGGTTCGCGTCCGCGTCCTTCAGAATCTTCTTCTCGCGGCCGTAGGCGTTGATCACGCGCGCGAGCGCCGTGCGGAAGCCCGTCAGATGCGTGCCGCCCTCGGGCGTGAGAATGTTGTTGGCGAAGGAGAACACGTTCTCCGTGTAGCCGTCGTTCCACTGAAGCGCCACCTCGACGGTGGAGGAATCCTTCACGCCCTCGATGTAAATGGGCTTTTCAAACAGGCAGGTCTTGTTCTTGTTCAGGTATTCCACGAAGGAGACGATGCCGCCCTCGTAGTGATATTCCTTTTCCAGCGCCGGCTCCACGCGCTCGTCGCGGATGGTGATGCGAATGCCCTTGTTGAGGAACGCCATCTCGCGGAAGCGGGTGCGCAGGGTGTCAAAATCGAAATTGCCGGTTTCAAAGATGCCGGGCTCGGGCGTTTCGTGGGTCTTCACGTCCGGCCAGAACTGCACCGTGGTGCCCGTGCGGTCGGTCTCGCCCACGACCTTCAGGTCGTACAGCACCTTGCCGCGCTCGTATTCCTGCTGGTACACCTTGCCGTCCTGATAGACGTTCACCTTCAGGTGGCTCGACAGCGCGTTCACGACCGACGCGCCCACGCCGTGCAGGCCGCCGGAAACCTTGTAGCCGCCGCCGCCGAACTTGCCGCCCGCGTGCAGCATCGTCAGGCACACCTCGACCGCGGGGCGGCCGACCTTGGGATGAATGCCGACCGGGAAGCCGCGGCCGTCGTCCTCTACGGATACGCTGCCGTCGGCGCACAGCCGCACGTGTATATTTTTGCAATAGCCCGCCAGCGCCTCGTCCACGGCGTTGTCCACGATCTCATACACCAGATGGTGCAGGCCGCGCTCGTCGGTGGAGCCGATGTACATGCCGGGACGACGCCGGACGGCCTCAAGACCTTCCAGAATCTGAATGTTACTCTCGTCGTAATGCGTGTCTTTGGACATGCTCATAACCTCTTAAAATGCAGATTTTCTACCTATCTTATTATAGCACGTTTCCGCGCGCCGGTCATTGCCTTCAGGTTATTTTCCTCGCGGGAATTTTTCGATTTCTCCGCTTGAGAAACGGCGAAAACGTATGTATAATGGGTTTTGTCCGAATGGACGCAAAAAATGCGATTTGAGGGCGATGGCATGCGGCTGGACAAGGCGATTGCGCGGAACGGGCTCACGCGGCAGATGGCCAAAAAGGCCATTGCGGGCGGGCGCGCGCGCGTGAACGGCAACGTGGTTCTCGACCCCGGCTACCTTCTGAAGCCGGAGGACGAGGTGCTTTTGGACGGCGAAAACGCCCGCGCGCCGGAAAACGTGCACCTGATGCTCTACAAGCCCGCGGGCTGCCTGACCGCCACGGAGGACGCGCGCGGCGAGCGCACGGTGCTCGACCTTCTGCCGGAGAAAATCCGCATGCGCAGGGTCGGCCCGGTGGGACGGCTGGATAAGGACGTAACGGGGCTTTTGATTCTCACGACGGACGGCCAGCTGGCGCACCGGCTGATTTCGCCGAAGTGGGACGTGGAGAAGACCTATTACGCCGAAATCGAGGGCGAAATCGACGATGAATGCGTGCGGCGCTTCGCCGAGGGCGTAAGGCTTAAGGACTTCACGTGCAGGCCCGCGCGGCTGGAAAGCGCCGGGGCGGGCGCGTGCCGCGTGTACGTGAGCGAGGGCAGGTACCATCAGGTCAAGCGCATGCTGGCCGCCGTCGGGCATCCGGTTCTCCGGCTGAAGCGCGAGAAAATCGGCCCGGTTAAACTGGATCCCGCGCTGGGCGAGGGCGAGTTCCGCCCGCTCACGCCCGGGGAGGAAGCGGCGCTTTATGAAATTGCGGGGATGACGAAGCATGAGTGAACAGTATTTTGCGAAGAAGCCCGGCTGCGAAAGCCGGCCGGTCGCGTTTGAAGCGGAGTGCGTCGGCGTGCGCGCGTCGTTTGAGACGGACGCGGGCGTGTTCTCCAAGGGCGAGCTGGACGAGGGCACGCGCATCCTTCTGGAGGCGCTCCCGCCGCTTTACGGCCGCGCGCTCGATCTGGGCTGCGGCTGGGGCGCGGTGGGCGTGCTGCTGGGGAAGAAATACCCGAACGCTTCGCTTCTGCTGGCGGACGTGAACGAGCGCGCTGTGGCGCTGGCCGCGAAAAACCTCGCCCGCAACGGCGTGAAAAACGCGCGCGCGGTGGAGTCGGACGTATACGAAAACGTGGACGGGCAGTTTGACTTCATCGTCACCAACCCGCCGATTCGCGCCGGAAAGGCCGTGATTTATCAAATGTTCGACGGCGCGCGCGGCCGGCTTCTGCCCGGCGGGCGGCTGTACGTGGTCATTCGAAAGCAGCAGGGCGCGCCCAGCGCGCTGAAGCACATGCAGGAAATCTACGCGTCCGCGCGCGTAATCGCGCGGGAAAAGGGCTTCTGGGTCATCGAGTGTGAAGGAAAGAAGGAAGACATATGAAACGGGACAGGCTTGAAAAGGTACTTGGAAACATGCGCGAAATGGGGCTTAAGCAGCTGCTTGTGACCGCGCCGACCAGCGTTCTGTATCTGACCGGCAAGCGCGTCGCGCCCGGCGAGCGCATGCTGGCGCTTCTGATTTCGGACGACGGCCGCTGCCGCCTGTTCGCGAACAAACTGTTCGCGCTCAAGCCAATAGACGGCTGCGAGCTGATCGAGTATTCCGACACGGACGACTGCGTGGGCGAGCTTTCGTCGCGCCTTGCGCCCGGCTCCTTAGGCGTGGACAAGGACTGGCCGTGCCGGTTCCTTCTGCCGCTGATGGAAAAGCGGCGCGATCTTGCCGTCTCCCTCGGCTCGCCCGCCGTGGACGGCGCGCGCATGCGCAAGACGGAAGAAGAACTGAACCTGATGCGCGTAAGCTCCCGCCTGAACGACGCAGTGATCGGCTGCGCCATCGACAGCGTGCGCGCGGGCGCGACGGAGAAGGACGTGGCCGCGTGCTACGCGAGCGAGGCCGCGGCGCAGGGCGCGTCCGGCGAGAGCTTCCCGTCCCTGATCTGCTTCGGCGCGAACTGCGCCGAGCCGCATCACGACACCGACCGCACCGTGCTCAAAAACGGCGATTCCGTCATACTGGATGTGGGACTTGTGCTGAACGACTACTGCTCCGACATGACCCGCACCGTGTTCTACGGCGCGCCCACGGACGAGCAGAAGAGGGTATACGACCTTGTGCTGCGCGCCAACGAAGCCGGACGGCGCGCCGTGCGCCCCGGCGTGCCGCTCAAGGAGATCGACCGCGCCGCGCGAAGCGTGATTGAGGACGCGGGCTACGGCGCGTACTTCATCCACCGCACGGGGCACGGCATCGGGCTGGACGTGCACGAATTCCCGGACGTGAGCGCGACCTCCGAGGCCGTGTGCGCGCCGGGCATGGTGTTCTCCGTGGAACCCGGCATCTACCTGCCCGGCCGCTTCGGCGTGCGCATTGAAGACCTTGTGGCCGTCACGGAGGACGGCGGCGAAACCCTGAACGTGAAATCTCATGAAATGAAGGTGATTGAATGCTGAATTTCAACTGGCAGATTCCCACGAAGTTCATCTTTGGCCGCGGCGCGGAGAGCCACGCGGGCGAAGAGCTGAAGGCGCTGGGCGGAACCCGCGCGCTGATTCACTACGGCGGCGGCTCGGTGATCCGCTCCGGGCTGATGGAGAAGGTCACGAAATCGCTGGACGAGGCGGGCGTTTCCTACGTGCTGCTGGGCGGCGCGGTGCCCAACCCGCGCGACACCAAGGTGTACGAGGGCATTGACCTCGCGCGGCGCGAGAAGTGCGACTGCGTGCTCGCCGTGGGCGGCGGAAGCGCCATCGACAGCGCCAAGGCCATCGCGCACGGCACGGTGTACGACGGCGATTTCTGGGACTTCTGGTGCGGCAAGGCGACTGTTCAGAAGACGCTGCCGCTGGGCTGCGTGCTCACATTGTCCGCGACGGGCAGCGAAAGCTCGAACAGCTCCGTCATCATGCAGGAATCCACGCACCTGAAGCGCGGTCTTGCCACCGAATTCAACCGCCCGAAGTTCGCGCTCCTGAACCCTGAATGGACGGCCACCCTGCCGCCCTATCAGGTTGCCTGCGGCGCGACGGACATCATGGCGCACGTGATGGAGCGCTATTTCACCAACGAGACCCACGTCACCATCACCGACAACCTGTGCGAAGCGGTTCTGAAGACGGTGATCGAGTACGCGCCCATCGCCGTGAAGAATCCCGCCGACTACGACGCGCAGGCCGAAATCATGTGGGCGGGCACGCTGGCGCACAACGATACCTGCGGCGTGGGCCGCGAGGGCGACTGGGCGAGCCACCAGATCGAGCACGAGCTCAGCGGCCTGTACGACGTGGCGCACGGCGCGGGTCTGGCCGTCGTGTTCCCGGCGTGGATGCGCTATACCATGCGCCATAACGTGATGCGCTTCGCCCGCTTCGCCGTGAACGTGTTCGGCTGCGATATGGACTTCGAGCGCCCCGAAATCACCGCCCTGAACGGCATCGAGCGCTATGAAGCCTTCCTCCGCTCCATCGGCATGCCCATCACCTTCGCCGAGCTGGGCGCGAAGGCCGAGGATATTCCCTTCTTAGCCAAAAACGTCCGCCGCAATCCCGACGGCACGACCGGGCACTTTGTGAAGCTGGATACCAAAGCTATCGAAGAACTTCTGAAAATCGCAGTGCGATAATAAGTACGGGGGAATAAACTCCCCCATATCCTCCGGGGCTACGGGGGTGCGAGAGGGTTCACACCCTCTCGCGCTCTCCCGGGGCTGTTCTGGCGGAGAGCTTGATTTCCGACGAAACGAGTTTGGCCGGGCGTGACGATCCTGATGGTTTTTATGCTTTACGCTTCTTTGCCTCCGGCAGAGGGGGCGTTTTTTATTGCGCTTCCCATAGAAAGCAGGCGCAGGGCCAGCAGGCAGACAGCCAGCAGCAGGAGCGCGTAGGCGAGGGGGGATAGGAAGAAGAGGGGGATGGCCGCGAGGGTGGGAATGATGAGCCACTTCCGGCGGCGGGGCAGGCGCAGGCAGAGGAGGAGGGCGGCGGCGAGCAGGAGGACGGCGCTGAGCGCCTGCGAGACGCGCACGGAGCCGAGGTACAGGCTATCCATGCGCAGGCCCTCGACGACGGTGCGCTCGGCGGCGTACATGAATACATAAAACAGGGTGGCGCGGCCGGGGCGGGCGAACAGGCGCGTGCGCTCGAAAACGAGAATCAGCGCGCAGATGAGGAAGCACCACGCGGACTCATAGAAGAACGTGGCCGCGAACCAGCCGCTTTCGCGCTCGATATACACGGCGAGGGGGAACCACTGAAGCGCCGGATTTGAAATCGGCACGCCGTAGGCCTCCTGATTGACGAAGTTGCCCCAGCGGCCGATGGCCTGTCCGAGGGCGAGCGCGGGCGCGGCCACGTCGGCCATGGTCAGGAAGGGAATGCGCTTCACGCGCGTGAAGATCCGGCCCGCGAGCACGCCGCCCAGCACGCCGCCGTAGATGGCCATGCCGCCGCCGCGGATATTGAAAATTTCGAGCGGGCTTTCGCGGAACGCGCTCCACTCGAACGCCACATAATAGGCGCGGGCGCAGACGATGGCAAAGGGAAGGACGCACAGCGCCAGCGAAAGGGACGTATCCGGCGCGAGGCCGAAGCGCCCTTCGCGGCGGCTCATGAGATAAATGGCCAGCAGCACGCCCAGCGCGATCAGTACGCCGTACCAGTGAATGGAAAAACCGAAGACGATCAATGCCGTGCGCGTGATTTTCATGATTGGTTTAGACCTCCGAAGCGCTTTCTCGTTAAATTATAGGCGAAAACCGGGGAAAATGTCAATCGCTTCCCGCGAGAAGGTTGCAATTACAGCGGCTTTCGTATATAATCTATGGATGCTGATTTATTATGCCCATGATGGGCGGTCGCATGCGGCGGGAGGATGGAAATGGCCAGAAAGCGCGTAACCGGACGGTTTTATGTATTTCTGATGCTGGTGGCGGCTTTTGTGCTGTTTCTGTTCCGCGATTCCATTTTCGGCGCCAGCGAAATCGTCAACGTGCTGGACGGCGCGGCCTCGGACGTGCGCAGCGCGCAGGCGGTCATCATTCGCGACGAGCTTCCCACCACGGAGACACAGGTCACGCGCGTGGAATACGTGGCGGACGAGCACACGCTGGTGAAAAAGAACGACACCGTCGCCTACGTATATTCGCTGGAATACAGCGAAAAGAAGCTGCAGGAGCTGAACAAGACGCGCAAGAACATTCAGGAATACCACAAGGTTGTGCTGGGCAAGGAGCTGGATTCCCAGCTTGAGGTATACGACCTGAACGTGAAGCAGAAGGCGCTGGAGCTGAAAAGTCTGGTGCAGCGCACGACGCACGGCAACCTTCTCAAGCTGATCGATCAGCTGACGGAGGCCATGGAGCAAAGGCGGCAGTATATGAGCGCCAACCTGCGCTCCGACGCCAAGCTGATTAAATACTACGACGACGAAACGCAGAAGCTGAACAGCATCGAGTCGTGGCGCACGGCGCGCACGGCCGACCGGGACGGCGTGGTGAGCTTCTACATGGACGGCTACGAGACCGCGCTGGCCGTCAGCCGGCTGGAGCAAATATCGGCCGCCGACCTGCGCGCGGTGCTGGCGGGCGAATCGCTGGAAAGCGCGGGCGGCCGCACGGTCACGCCCATCTTCCGCATCGTGGATCAGAACAAATGGTATCTGGCCGTGCTGTCCGCGGACGGCTCGTGGAATCCCGTAATCGGAACGGTGTACAACTTTCAGCTGGAGGGCTTTGAGGATCTGGTGTATTCGGGCACGGTGATTCGCGTGCAGAAGACCGGCTCCACCGTTATGGCGCAGCTGGAGGTAACCGACCCCGTGGGGCCGCTGATCTATCAGCGCGCCGGAAACGTGGTGCTGGGCACGAACCTGTCCGGCCTGCTGGTGCCCTCGCGCGCCGTTTCGCAGATGAACGGGCAGAGCGGCGTGTGGCTGTACGACGTGCCCGGCGGCACCTTCGTGCCGGTGGAGGTTTTGAACGACGATGGAAAGAACGCGCTGATCCTGCCCCTGGTCGAGGGCGTTATAAGCGCCGGCTCGCGCGTTTTAATCAAATGACGGACGAGGCTTTGAGGTATCTTGCTCTGCGGGAGCGCCTGAACGCGCGCTCGCCGCTGAGGGAGGGCGTGTGCGTTCTGCCGGTGACCAAGACGGTGGAGCCCGCGCGCATCCTGCCGCTGAAGGACGCGGGCGCGGCCGAAATCGGCGAAAACCGGGTGCAGGAGGCGCTGGAGAAGCTGCCGCTGCTTGGCGGCGCGTTCGGAATCCGCATCATCGGGCGGCTTCAGACCAACAAGGCGCGGCAGGTGGCGCGGTTCGCCTCGGCGGTGGAATCGCTCGACCGGCTCGAGCTGGCCGAGGCGCTTCAGCGCGCGCTGGACAGGGAAAACCGCGCGCTGGACGTGCTGATTGAGGTAAACGCCGGGAACGACCCCGCCAAGGCGGGCGTTGCGCCGGAGGAATTGAAGGCGCTTCTGCGCGGCGTGTCGGCCTGCGACCGTCTGCGCGTGCGCGGGCTGATGACGGTGGCGCCGCTTGCGCCCGACCCGGAAACCGTGCGCCCGTGCTTTCGCCTGATGCGCCGCCTGTTTGAGGATTTGGGCGCGGGCGATTGGGACACGCTGTCGATGGGCATGTCCGCTGACTGCGAGGCGGCGGCCGAGGAGGGCGCGACGCAGGTTCGCGCGGGAAGCGCGATCTTTGGAAAGAGAAACTGACAAGCCCCGCCTGAAGCGCGGGATATTGGGGGATAAACGAAATGGGTCACGGTCTGAACCGGTTTCTGGAATTTATCGGCCTTGTGGACGACACCGCGTCGGACGCGCGCGCAAACGAGCGCCCGCGTTATCGCGAGGAAACCTTCGAGGAGCCCCGCTATACGCCGCGCCCACAGGCACGGCCGGCCTCCGACGCGCGCGGCAATCGCTTCGGCGGCGCGCAGACGCGTTCCTCCGGCGCGCAGCGCGCGCGCACGGACAGTGCCCGTTCGCGCGCAAACGCGGCCTATTCCGACGCGGGCGAGAGCTATGACGGCGACGAATACGGCATAACCCGCACGCAGCGCGGCGGCAAGATCAAGCCGAACCCGACGACAATCGTATACTATCTGCATTCGCTTTCGGAGTGCTCCGGCGTGATTGAAGACCTGATCGGCGGCAACTCCGTGCTTCTGAACTTAGAGGAAACCGACATGCAGCTGATGCAGCGCGTGGTGGACACGCTGGCGGGCGCGGCGTTCGCGCTGCACGCCAAGATTCGCAAGGTGTCGGAAAAGATGTACCTGATTGCGCCGGAAAACGTGGAGGTGAACATGACCTCCAGCGTCAGCCGGCACTACTGAGAGGAGACAAAATGGGAAGCGTTGTATCCCAGATGATCGGAAAGGGGCTTCTGTACTTCCTGCGGCTGATCGACGTGGCGCTGCTGGCCCGGTGCGTGCTGGGCTGGTTCGTTTCGCCGTACAGCCGGGTGATGCAGTTCCTCATATCGCTCACGGAGCCGTTTCTCGCGCCGTGCCGAAGGCTTTTGCGCCGCATGACGGGCGGGCGGCCGATGATGTTCGACTTCTCGATGCTGACGGCGATGCTGATGATCATCGTGCTTCAGCGTCTGGTGGTCGTGATCTTCTTCTGACGGAAATTTTTGTGAAACGCGCCTGCGCGGCAGGAATCCGCCCGCGCGCGTAGAATTTCTTTCGTAACTATGCGCAGAACGCTGCGCCTTACGCTCCGGGCGGCGACGCCGGGCTACCAAGGAAAGGATGAATGGTATGGCGATTACGGTGAATGATATTCGCAACAAGCAGTTCAAAATGGAAGGCCGCGGCTACAACTGCGACGAGGTGGATGATTTCCTCGACGCGCTCGCCGAGCAGACCGAGAAGCTCATTCGCGAAAACACCAGTCTGAAAAACGAGCTGGCCGCCGCGAAGGAGCAGGCCGAAGCGGCGAAGGCCGCCGAGAAGACCGCGCTGGAAGCCGTTCACACGCCCGCCGTCCAGCAGGACGCGCCGCCGGCGTTCAACGAGCCCAGCTACTTCAAGAACCTCGAAACCACGCTGCGCGAAACGCTGATCAGCGCCCAGCGCATCGCCGACGAGACCATCGACGACGCCCGCAAGAAGGCGCGCAAGATCGTCGCCGAGGCCGAGGAGCACGTGAACACGCTGCAGGAGCAGTCCGCGCAGAAGATGTCCGAGGCGCGCGCCGACTACGAGGCGCTCAAGAACGCGTCCGAGGAATACCGGCGCAGCTTCACCTCTCTGATCGAGGAGCAGACCCGTCTTCTGAAGGAAAACCCGATCTTCAACTGATCCGCGGCGCGCAAATGGGGCCGTCCTCTGCCTTGGGGGACGGCTCCCTTTGCGTAAAAAACGGCACCACCGCGCAATTCGGCGGCGCGTCGGGCGATGTCTTTTCCGCCATCTGCGGCGTGCAAATTTCTCGATTTCCCTCCAGTAAACCTTCGAAATTTGCGCTTGCATCTGACGAAAAATCCATTCGCCAGCCGACCACCTCATTTGCGCGGCCTTGCCGCCTTGGAAGTTTCTCCCGGCCACATGATTCCGCCCGATTCGGAGATACTGGCAACCGGGGGTGACGCGAATGTCCGACGACGGGCTGTTTCGCAAAATCGAGTATCTGGCGAACACGCTGGAGCGCATGCGGCTGGACGAATACCTCGATTTCGTGTCCGACCGGCGGCGGATGGCGTTTTCCGCGCTTCTGGGCGGCGTGCTGCGCGGCGTGGGTTTCATGTTTGGGTTTTCCATCCTCGGCGCGGTCGTGATAACGATTCTGCGCTCGGTGGTGCTGGATAATATTCCGGGCATCGGAAGCTTTCTTGCGGAGGTAGTCAATGAGATGGAATCGCGCACGCGATAGGGTGCTCTGCGCGGCGCTGGCCGCGATTTTTGTGGGCGCCGACCGGCTGATCAAGCGCTGGGCGCTGACGCTGGGCGAGGGCGGCGCGCGGGAGGGAATCCCGCACGTGTTCCGCTTTTCGTTCGCGTGGAACGAGGGCGCGGCGTTTTCCATGCTGCGGGCGCGGCCGCAGCTGGTGGCGGCCGCGAGCGCGGCGGTTTTGCTGCTTGTGGCGGGCGCGGTGTTTGTAAGCCGCGGGCCTTCGCTGCGCGTGCGGCTGAGCCTGACGCTGGTGCTGGCCGGAGGGCTGGGCAACCTGATCGACCGGGCGCTGTACGGCGCGGTGATCGACTATATCGAGCTGGCGTTCATGACCTTCCCGGTGTTCAATTTTGCCGACGTCTGTGTGACCGTGGGCGCGGCGCTGTTCGCGCTGTTCACGCTGCTGCCGGGAGGAAAGGAGGCGGGCGCATGATTTTCACCATCGACGCGGCCAACGCCGGGGAGCGGCTGGACGTGTTTCTCGCCCGCGAGGCGGACGTTACCCGCTCGCGCGCCGGAACCCTGATTCGCGAGGGCGCGGCGCGGGTGAACGGGAGCGTGCCGTCGAAGGCCGGATACGCGCTGCGGGAGGGCGACGAGGTTTCGCTGGAAATTCCCGCGCCCTCGCCCGCGCATGTGGCGGCCGAGGACATTCCGCTGAAAATCGTGTATCAGGATGACGATCTGGCGGTGGTGTACAAGCCATCCGGCATGGTGGTGCATCCGGCGGCGGGCAACCCGGACGGCACGATGGTCAACGCGCTTCTCAAGCATCTGGACGGGCTTTCGGGCATCGGCGGGGAGCTTCGCCCCGGCATCGTGCACCGAATCGACAAGGATACGTCCGGGCTGCTTTTGGTGGCCAAGAACGACCGCGCGCACGTGAAATTAGCGGAGCAGATTGCCGCGCATTCCATCGAGCGCGCGTACCGCGCCATCGTCATCGGGCACATGAAGGCCGACGAGGGCGACGTGGACGCGCCCATCGGACGGCATCCGACCGACCGGAAGAAAATGGCCATCGTGCCCGGCGGGCGCGAGGCGCGCACGCACTGGCGCGTGCTGGAGCCGCTCAGGGGCGCGACGCTGCTGGAATGCGTGCTCTCGACCGGGCGCACGCATCAGATTCGCGTACATATGGCCTCTCTCGGGCATCCCGTGCTGGGAGACCCGGTGTACGGCCCGAAAAAATCGCCCTGCCCGGTGGAGGGCGGGCAGCTTCTGCACGCGTTCCGACTGGGCTTCGTTCACCCAACGACCGGCGAATTTCTGAAATTCGAAGCGGAGCCGGAGCCGAGATTCATGGAATGGTACCGAAAGCTGCGCGAGACGCGGTGAGGACGGTTTCCGCGCGCGTTTCGGCTGGGCTTCATCCACCCCGCGACCGGCGAATTTCCGAAATTCGAAGCGGAGCCGGAGCCGAGGTTCATGGAATGGTACCGAAAGCTGCGCGAGACGCGGTGAGGACGGTTTCCGTGCGCGTTTCGGCTGGGCTTTCTCCGGTGAACGGCGGCGCGAGCTGCGAAAATCGACGCGCGCGTTCCGGCTGGCTTCAGCGGCGCGGTCTATGATAAACACGCCAGAATCGACAAGACTGGAAGCTTCTGCGCAAGCGGCGGACTGCCGCGGTAATTCTTTCAACCCATAACGCACCCCCGCGCGGGACACACTGTTCATCGACGGACAGGCGAACCGCGGCGGAGGTGCGTTGCTTTGTGAAGAGCCTGAAGAGCCTTACGGGAATGCCGGTGGTGCGCACGGACAACGGACGGCGCGTCGGACGCGTGATCCGCGCCTGTGTGGACGACGGCCTGACGGCGCTGTGCGGCGTGTGGGTCGCAAACGGCTGGCGGCGGGCGCGCTACTGTCCGGCGGAGCGGATTCGATTGATCGGCGACGTGTCGGTGCTGATCGACGGCGAGCCGCTTCGCGCTCGGCAGAGCGCGGCCTACGGACGCCCGCCTGCGCTGCGGCGCGCGCGGAACGCCGCCGGGGAAATGGTCGGCGCGATCACCGGCGCGTATGTGGATGAGGAAACGCTCGCTATCGTAGCCGTGGAGCTGACCCGCGGCTTCTGGGAGGATCTGAAGAGCGGGCGGCAGCTTGTCCGTCATTTTGAAGCGCACGTGCCCGAAGCGGACGTGATTCTGATGGAGGAAGGGGATGAAGGCGATGAAGCGTGGATGGATCAAGGGAATGATCGCGGGCGCGGTTCTGGGCGCGTCGGCGGCGACGGTATACGGCATGATGAACTGGCAGGTGGAGCGCAAGCTCGGCCGGGCAGCGATGAACGCCGGACGGACGATGTCTGAAAAGGTACAGGACTGGTTTGGATGAGGCGGAGCGGCGGGGGAGCAAGCTCCCCCGCCGCTGCCCCCCCTCGGAAAAGGATACGATTTCCTGCGGAAATCCTTTTGATTGGAAATTCGAAAGGACTGCGGCCCTCTCGAGCTCTCCGGGGGCTAATCTGGCGGGAACTTCGGTTTCCGGTGATACAGGGGGGGTATTCTTTTGAGGGTTTTCGTTTCCGGCGACGCGGGCGTGGGGCGCTCCGCTCCCCTACATCCCCTCGGGCGACGGGATGCGAAAGGGTTCACACCCTCTCGCACTCTCCCGGAGCTGGGCTGCCGGAAATTTTGGTTCCCGACGAGGGCAGAGGCTATTCTTTTGAGAGCTTTCGTTTCCGACGGCGCGAGTGTGGGGCGCTCTGCTCCCCTACACCCCCTCGAGCGACGGGGTGCGAGAGGGTTCTCACCCTCTCGCGCTCTCCCGGGGCTGGCTTGGCGGAAATTTGGGTTTCCGACGGAGCAGGGAGCTATTCTCTTGAAGGCTTTTGTTCCCGACGACGCGGGCGTGGGGCGCTCCGCTCCCCTACATCCCCTCGGGTGACGGGGTGCGAGAGGGTTCTCACCCTCTCGCGCTCTCCCGAAAGGGGCGTAGGGACGGGAGCTGTGGTTACTGGTGAGGCATGATTTGCTCTGCTGATGCGTTTTGTTTCCAGTGATACATGCGTTAGGCATTCCATCTTTTTTTACTCATTTCCCGGAGAACCTTGGTTTAAGCTGGGATCCTTGTGGCGCTGGCACCTCCGGTGAAGCGACTTTCAGACGGCGCTGAATATTGTCCCTTGCATAAATCGCATCGCTGGATAGGCAGGCTCATGGGCAACCATTCGGACTTGGCGGGTGTGGCAGGCGGGCGCGGTAGCATGGGATTCACTGTGGGTGCTGGCCTTGTCGCATCTGTTCGATGAGCTTTCAGACGATGCAGAGCGTTTATCTTTACACAAGTTGCGGCGCTGGGCAGGTGGGAACGAGATGCTGGCAGAAATTCGAGCTTGGCGCGGATGGCTGGTGGGGCTGCTGGCGGGGGCGGTTATGCGGGTCGCGCTGGGGGCTGGCCTTGGCGTATCTGGCGAAGCCGCGTTCAAACGGGACAGAGTATTGAGTGCTGCATAAATCATAAAGCCGGATAGGTGGGAACGGGATGCAAGCGAAAATTCGGGCTTGGCGCGGATGGCTGGTGGGGCTGATGGCGGGGGCGGTTATGCGGGTCGCGCTGGCTATGGCGTATCTGGCGAAGCCGCGTTCAGACGGGGCAGAGTATTGAGCGCTGCATAAATCACAAAGCTGGGCAGGTGGGAACGAGATGCTGGCAAAAATTCGGGCTTGGCGCGGATGGCTGGTGGGGCTGCTGGCGGGGGCGGTTATGCGGGTCGCGCTGGGGGCTGGCCTTGGCGTATCTGGCGAAGCCGCGTTCAAACGGGACAGAGTATTGAGTGCTGCATAAATCATAAAGCCGGATAGGTGGGAACGGGATGCAAGCGAAAATTCGGGCTTGGTGGGGGTGGCTGGTGGAGCTGCTGGCGGGGGCGGTTATGCGGGTCGCGCCGGGGGCTGGCCTTGGCGTATCTGGCGAAGCCGCGTTCAGACGGGGCAGAGTATTG
>CAVERI010000020.1:0-36987 GCA_963618055.1 bacterium
CCGCCCAGCTTGGCTTCATAGCCGATTTCCGCGCCGCGCCTTACGCCGGTAATCACCGCGTTTGGACAGGGCAGCAGGGGAAACAGCGTCTCCGCGCCGGTATCCATGGCGCTGCCGGTCAAAAGACACGCTTCCGTGTGGTTGGGGGTAATCACGTCCGCCAGCGCGCACAGCGCGCGCATTTTTTCGACGTAGGCATCCGAGAAGCATCCGTACAGGCTGCCGTTGTCGCCGAGAACCGGGTCGACGAGCACGATCGTGTCTTCCTCCGCGAAGTCGTGAATGAAATCCGCGGCGATTTCCAGCTGCTCCGGCGAAGAAAAGAAGCCGGTGGAGATCAGGTCGAATTTCAGTCCCATGCGCTTCCAGTGCGCGGAGAAGGCGCGCATCTCGTCCGTCATGTCGCGGACGACGCAGCCCTCAAAGCCGCCGGTGTGCGTGGAGAGAATCGCCGTGGGAAGGGAAACGGCTTCAATGCCGTAGGCCGAGAGAATGGGCAGCGCGACGCTCAGCGAGCACTTTCCGAAGCACGAAAGGTCGTTGATCAGCGCGGCGCGCTTCATGCCGCTGCCGTTTACGGGCTTCATAGCTGTTTTTTCCTCCTGAAATACCGGGCGACGAGCGCCGCGGCCGTGTTGATCAATATGGTCATAAGCATGAGAATCGCGGCGATTGCAAAGGCCACGTCGAATTCGCCCTGACCCTTGGCGTACATATACAGCGCGACGGTCAGCGTTGCGCCCGCGCTGTGCAGTCCCTCAAAAAAGCCGTTCAGCGCGTGTGCGAAGCCTGCGGTGAACAGAAGCGCGGCCGACTCGCCCAGAATGCGCCCGACGGACAGGATGCAGCCGGTGATTACGCCGTCCACACAGCCGGGCAAAACCACGGTGCGGATTACGCGCCACTTACCCGCGCCCAGACCGAACGCGCCCTCGCGGTAGCTCTGCGGCACGGTCTTCAGGCTTTCCTGCGCCGTGCGCATGATTGTGGGCAGGTTTACGATGACCAGCGTCAGGGAGCCCGCCAGCAGCGAGGTCTGAAGCCCGAAGAACTGGCAGAAGCACAGCATGCCAACCAGGCCGTAGATAATCGAAGGAATGCCGGAAAGCGTTTCCGCCGCGTATTCGATCACGGCCACCAGCTTCTTGTTGGAGGCGTATTCGGTGAGATAGATGGCCGCGCCCACGCCCAGAGGCAGCACGATTGCCAGCGTCGCGACGATGACATACAGCGTGTTCAGAATATCCGGAAGGATGCCGATTCGATTCTTCAGATAGCTGGGCTTGGTGGAAAGCAGCTCCCACGTGATATTCGGAAGCCCCTTTGCCAGCACGTACACGATCAGAAACAGCACCAGCGCCGCGGTCAGCGCCGTCGCGACGCCCATCAGCGCGCGCAGAAGGCCGATGCGAAGGCGGCGCTTGGTAGAAAAAGAAGAATGCTCCATGCTCAGCCCTCCTTATTGCGCTTCAGGAAGAAGTTCAGACAAGCGTTGATCAGCATGATAAACAGGAACAGCACCAGCGCAATGGAAAACAGCGCCTGCTGCTGAAGGCCGGAGGAGTAGGCCATTTCGCTGGCCACCGCCGTCGTCAGGAAGCGCACGCTTTCAAACAGGCTCGGCATGTTGGGCACGTTGCCCGAGACCATCATGACTGCCATAGCCTCGCCGATGGCGCGCCCCACGCCCAGCACCACGGCGGCGGCGATTCCGCTCTTCGCGGCGGGCACGGACACGCGGAAGTACGTTTCAATCGGCGTCGCGCCCAGCGCCAGCGAAGCGTCCTCGTATTCCTTCGGCACAGCGTCCAGCGCGGTCATGGAAACCTTGATGATCGACGGAAGAATCATCACTGAAAGCACGATGATGGCCGCCAGCAGGCTCGAGCCGTCCGGCACGCCGAACAGCTTTCGAATGCCGGGCACCAGCACGAGCATGCCCACAAGGCCGTAGACCACCGAGGGAATGCCCGCCAGCAGACTGACGGCGTTTTCCATCACCGCGCGTACCTTCGCGTTCGCGACCTTGGAAAGGTATACCGCCGTGAGGAAGCCGATCGGCACGCCGATCAGCACCGCGCCCGCCGTGCCATATACGCTGGTCAGGATGAAGGGCAGGATGCCGAACGAGGGCTCGGCCGCGGTCGAGGCCCATTTTGTGCCGAACAGGAACGGAATCAGCCCGATGCGGCGAATGGCCGGGATGCCGGACACGATCAGATAAACCGTAATCAGCAGCACAAACCCGACGGCAATCAAGCCCAATAGCAGGAACAGGCCATGCATCGCGGTTTCAAACATGCGTCTTTTTTTCAAGGCATTTCTCTCCTTTGCCGCGCGATATGCGCGAGGCCTGTCCGCGCGCGGGGCACGGACAGGCGGTGCTTTGTCGCTTCGGCGGCATTATTCGGCGGCGTCCGCGGCGGAGACGGCTCCGGCGAGGGAGATAATCCACGCGGCGTCCGCGGAGGTTGCGAAGTCGAAGAACCTCTGCGCGGTCTCGGACAGCGGTACATCCTTGCGGGTTACCAGCACGAAGGGGCGCTGTACGCGGTAGGTTCCGTCCTTCACAGTTTCCTCGGAGGGAACCACGCCCTCAACGGACACGGCCTTGACGGTATCCTTCAGCGCGGCGAGGGAGGCGTAGCCGATGGCGGCAGGGTTCTGCGATACGGCGGTGATTACGTCGCCGGTGGAGGTCAGCTCCTGACGGTACTTGCACGCGTCGTTCGTTCCGGTGATGGACTCGAAGCCGTCGCGGGTGCCGCTTCCGGCCTCGCGGCCGATGAGCACGATTTCCGCGTCCGCGCCGCCGACGTCCTTCCAGTTGGTGATTTCGCCGGTGTAGATTTTCGCGATGTTCTCAAGACTCAGGTCGCTGACCGGGTTATCCGGATGCACGATGATCGCGATGCCGTCGTAGGCCAGCACGGTTTCAACCAGTCCGGATTCCTTTTCCGCGTCCTTCAGGTCGCGGCTGGAAAGTCCGATGTCGCAGCGGCCTTCCAGAACGGCGGCGATGCCGGAACCGGAGCCGGTGGGATTGTAGGTGAAGTTCACGCCCTTGTTTTCCTCGGTGAAGTACTCACCCAGCGCGCCGATGACCTTTTCCATGGAGGTCGAGCCGTCGGTGGATACGCTGCCCTCGGCCACGGCGGCCGCGGAACCAAGCAGCATTACGAGCGCCATCAGGATGCTTACGAGCTTTTTCATGTTTTGAATCTCCTTTCGATTCGTCCTTCGTTTTTTCTCTCTTTCCTTGTGACACTCATAGGATACCCCCGTCGGGTCAAATGCAAAACCCGGCTTTTGTCAAATCCATGTCAGATCGGCTTTGCCCCAAAAAAGAGAAATCGCCGCCCGGGAGCCCGGACGGCGGAAAAAAGGGGAGATTCTCAGAACATGCGGATATACGCGTCGCGATCCGCGCCGACGGAAACGTACTGAATCGGGCAGCGCACAGCGTTCTCCAGATAGCGGATATAGCTCTTGGCCGCCTCGGGAAGGGATTCAAACGTGCGGCAGGCCGAAACGTCGCCGAAGCCGTCCACGTATTCGATCACGGGCTTGGCGCGGTTCAGGCGGTCGCCGGTGGGGAATTCCGTCGTGCGCTCACCGTCGATTTCGTAGGCCACGCACACGGGAATCTTATCCATGTAGGAAAGCACGTCCAGCTTCGTTACCGCCAGAGAGGTTGCACCCTGCATCATCACGCCGTAGCGGGAGGCGGGCACGTCGAACGCGCCCACGCGGCGCGGACGGCCGGTCGCAGCGCCGTATTCGTCGCCGGCCTTGCGCAGCGCGTCGCCCTCTTCGCCGAACATTTCCGCCGTGAACGGGCCTTCGCCCACGCAGGTGGAATAGGCCTTCAGGATGCCGATGGTCTCATCCAGCTTCCTGCCGGGAACACCCGCGCCGATGGGCGCGTAGGCCGCTACCGTCTGGGAGGAGGTGGTGTAGGGATAAATGCCGAAATCGATGTCGCGAAGCGTGCCCAGCTGCGCCTCGAACATGACGCGCTTGCCGGCCTCGATGGAGGCGTTCAGATAATGCGTCACGTCGGTGATGTACGGGCGAATGACGCTTCCGTAGGTTTCCAGCCAGCTAAAAATCTCATTCGCGTCGATCGGCTCATGACCATAGCCGGTTACCGTCAGGTTCTTCCACTCCACCAGATCGCGCACCTTCTCGGCCAGCGTGTCCATGTGAAGCAGGTCGTCCATGCGCAGACCCTTTTTCATATATTTGTCGGAATACACGGGAGCGATGCCGCGGCGGGTGGAGCCGTACTTGCGGTCGGCAAGACGCTCTTCCTCCATGATGTCCTGAAGCTTGTGATAGGGCAGGCAGATGATGGCCTTATCGCTGATTTTCAGGTTTTCGGGGGAAACGCGAACGCCCCGGTCGGTCAAGGTTTTGATTTCGCCCACGAGGTGCTGGATGTCGATCACCATGCCGTTGCCCATCACGTTGACGGTGGTGTCGCGCAGGATGCCGCACGGCAGAAGGTTCAAAACAAATTTGCCCTTCTCATTGACGACGGTGTGACCCGCGTTATTTCCGCCCTGATAGCGGCAGACGATGTCATAGTCGTAGGAAAGCATGTCGACCATGCGGCCCTTTCCCTCGTCGCCCCAGTTGATTCCAACGATTGCAGTAAGCATGCTTCTGTCCTTTCTCCGATGCTGGTACATATTGCGTACAGACATTCGACGCGGCATGGCAAAATTCCTTTTATTTATCAGAATTTTTCATTAGCGCCGCGCCCACGAAGCCGACGAACAGCGGATGCGCCTTGTTGGGGCGGGATTTGAACTCCGGGTGATACTGAACGCCCACATAGAACGGGCGGTCGCTCAGCTCCACGGTTTCCACCAGACGCGCGTCGGGCGACAGGCCGGACAGCGTAAGGCCGCACTGGGTGAGCGCGTCCCGGTAGTTGTTATTAAACTCGTAGCGATGGCGGTGACGTTCGGAAATCTCGCGTCTTCCATAGCAGCGCTCCATCGTCGTGCCGGGCTGGATGACGCACGGGCATGCGCCCAGACGCAGGGTGCCGCCCTTGTCGATGTCGTCGCTCTGGCCGGGCATGAAGTCGATTACCTTGTTTTTGCACAGCTCGTCAAACTCGCCGGAGTTCGCGTCGGCAATTCCGGCGACGTCGCGCGCGTATTCGATCACGGCAATCTGCATGCCAAGGCAGATGCCGAAATAGGGCACGCGGTTTTCGCGGGCGTAGCGGGCGGCCAGAATCATGCCGTCGATGCCGCGCGGCCCGAAGCCGCCGGGAATCAGGATGCCGTCCAGATCGCAGAGCGTGGAGGCGGCGTTTTCCTCCGTAATCCGCTCGGAATCGACCCAGCGGATGTCCACGTGCGCGTTCAGCGCGTAGCCCGCGTGATGCAGCGCCTCGGCCACGGACAGATACGCGTCGTGCAGCTGCACGTATTTGCCGACGATACCGATTGTCACGCTGCGCGAACGGTTCTTGATGCGCTCGACCATCTCCGTCCATTCGGTCAGGTCGGGCGCAGGCAGGTCAAGGCCGAGCTCGCGGCACACGACGGAGGAAAAGTTCGATTTTTCCAGCATCAGCGGCGCTTCATACAAGCAGGGGAGGGTGATGTTTTCAATCACGCAGTCCGGCTTCACGTTGCAGAACAGCGAAATTTTGCGGAAGATGGACGCTTCCAGCGGCTCGTCGCAGCGCAGCACGATGAGGTTCGGGTTGATGCCCATGCCCTGCAGCTCCTTCACGGAGTGCTGCGTGGGCTTGGACTTGTGCTCGTCCGAGCCGCGCAGGAAGGGCACCAGCGTCACATGAATAAACAGGCTGTTCTCGCGCCCGACCTCCAGCGAAATCTGGCGCACGGCCTCTAAAAACGGCTGCGACTCAATGTCGCCAATCGTGCCTCCGATTTCGGTGATAACTACGTCCGCGTCTGTACGCCTGCCTACTCGATAGACAAATTCCTTGATTTCGTCGGTGATATGGGGGATAACCTGCACCGTGGAGCCCAGATACTCGCCGCGGCGCTCGCGGTTCAGTACATTCCAGTACACCTTGCCGGTGGTCAGGTTGGAATACTTGTTCAGATCCTCGTCGATGAATCGCTCGTAGTGT
Source organism: bacterium (assembly GCA_963618055.1). Lineage (GTDB taxonomy): Bacteria > Bacillota > Clostridia > Christensenellales > Aristaeellaceae > SFHK01. The sequence goes on from CAVERI010000020.1 coordinate 6,125, forward strand.
CCAAGATCCAGATCGGTTTCCGCGCCGTCCTCGGTCACGTATACCTCGCCGTGCTGGTAGGGACTCATCGTGCCGGGGTCGACGTTGATGTAGGGATCGAGCTTCTGCGCGGCGACCTTCAGGCCGCGCGCCTTGAGAAGCCGTCCAAGCGACGCGGCCGTAATGCCCTTGCCGAGACCCGAAACCACGCCGCCCGTCACGAAAATATATTTGGTCATAGCTGTCACCTCATAAATCTGTGTGTCAGAAATCCGAAGGATTCGATTCCATCCGCCGCGCATGCTCCAGAATGGAAGCCGCCACATCCGCCATGCGCCGCCGCGCGGTCATGCTCTGCCGCTGAAGCCGCCGGTGCGCCTCCTCCTCTGAAAGTCCCTCGCGCTCCATCAGCCACAGCTTTGCGCGGCGGATGGTTTCCAGCTCGTCCTGCGGGGGATGAACGTCGCGCCGGTTCATTTCCTCCAGCTGCTCCAGCATCCGAACCGATGCGGAAAGATCGTACCGGTTCACCGGAAGCGGCAGGCGGAACACGCGGGGATTGTCGCACATGTCCAGCTGCTCCGGCTTGCCGACTGCGAGAATGTATACCTGCCCGTCAAGGTCTTCATACAGCCGGTCGGCCGTCGTATCCGAGAGCTTCACGCCGCAGACCACGATGCCGCCGCCCATGTAGCGAACCATCCGAATAACCTCCGCGCCCGTGCGGCATACTGCGCGCACGGGTACGGAGGCGGCTGTGAGCATCTCACAAACGCGTTTGGACGCGCCTTCCGATTCGAAGGCGACGATTACGTGGTTCATGGGCATTCCCCTTTATTTGATCAGTAGGTAATCAGATACCTTTCGATCTCCCAGCTGCTTACCTGCGTGCGGTAGGCCTCCCACTCCTTCAGCTTACCGGCAACGTACTGATCCACGATGTGCTCGCCCAGCGAGTCGCAGACCAGCTTGTCCTTCAGCATGGCGACCACGGCGGAATGCAGCGAACCGGGCAGGCTGCAAATGCCGCGCGCCGCACGCTCGTCGGCGGACATGGCGAAGATGTTGTCCGTGATTTCAGCCGGCGGAGTGAGCTTGCGCTCGATGCCGTCCAGACCCGCGGCCAGACAGACCGTCAGCGCCAGATAGGGATTGCAGGCCGGGTCGGGGCAGCGCAGCTCCACGCGGGTGGCCTGTCCGCGCGCGGCGGGAATGCGAATCAGCGCCGAGCGGTTGGAGGCCGACCACGCGGTGTAGCACGGCGCTTCATAACCGGGAACCAGACGCTTGTAGGAGTTGACGAGGGGATTGAGCACGGCGGTCATACCGCCTACGTGCTCCAAGAGACCCGCGATAAAATGGCGCGCGTCGTCCGAAAGCCTCTTGTCGCCCTTTTCGTCAAAGAAAATGTTCTTTCCATCCTTAAACAGGGACATATTCGTGTGCATGCCGCTGCCGTTCACGCCGAAAATCGGCTTGGGCATGAAGGTGGCGTGCAGACCATTTTTCTGCGCCAGCGTCTTGACGACCATTTTGAAGGTCATAATGTTGTCCGCGGCGGTGAGCGCCTCGGCGTACTTGAAATCAATTTCATGCTGTCCGGCGGCAACCTCGTGGTGGGAGGCTTCAATTTCAAAGCCCATGTTTTCCAGCGCCATGCAGATTTCTCGGCGCGTGCTCTCGCCGTGATCGAGCGGGCCAAGGTCGAAGTAGCTGGCCTCGTCGTTGGTGGCGGTGGTGGGCTTTCCGGTTTCGTCGGTCTGGAACAGGAAAAACTCGCACTCCGGGCCCACGTTGAACGAATAGCCCATGTCGGAGGCCTTCTTCAGCATCCGGCGCAGCGCGCCGCGCGGGTCGCCGATGAAGGGCGTGCCGTCGGGATTGTACACGTCGCAGATCAGGCGGGCAACCTTGCCGTGCTGCGGACGCCACGGAAGCACCGTGAAGGTATCCAGATCCGGGCGCAGATACTGGTCAGACTCCTGGATGCGCACAAAGCCCTCGATGGAGCTTCCGTCGATCATGATTTCGTTGTTGACCGCTTTTTCGATTTGCGACGCGGTGATGGCCACATTCTTCATCTGGCCAAAGATGTCGGTAAACTGCATGCGGATGAATTCAACGTCGTCTTCGCGCACCATGCGGATAATGTCTTCCTTGCTGTATCTGCCCATACCGAGAACCTCCTTCAAAAAAGAGAGAGCCAGAAATGCCGTTTCACAGCACCCTCGCTCCGAACGAAAAAAATGATAGCAGACGAAGCGGCGCTTGTCAACAGGAAATTGCATGCCGGAACGTTGTTTTTTCGTATTGAGCGTTAAATCGCGAAAAACCCGCGTGGTTTGCGCCGGAAACGAAAGTTCGATTCGTAAATCCTGCAATTTGTGAAATTTTGATGAACCCCTTGACGGCGGCGGGACGCGCCTGTATACTTAGGCGCAACAGGGCAAGGGTGCCTGCGAAAAAGCGTTCGCGCACCCTCGTCCTGTCCATATTTAAAGCAATGAGGAAGAAAAGTACCCCGGCATTCGCGCACACAGAGAGCGGGCGAACGGTGCGAGTCCCGTTGGCGGGCCGGGCGAACGAACCCTTCCGAGCCCAAACCGAACGCGCAGGCAAGTAGGGGCGGCGGGGCGGCGGCACGTTACAGCGGCCGGAGTTTGCAGGAACTCGCAAAGAAGTAAATCAGGTGGCACCACGAGACGCGGCCTTCGTCCTGAAATCAGGATTGACGCCGCGCAGACTATCGGAGGTGCTTTTTTCATGTGTTCCATCATAGGCGTTGAGGGGAAATCGGTATCAGGAGAACAGCTTACGGAGGCCTTCGCGCGCACAGCCTCGCGCGGGCCGGACAGCACACGCATGGTTGACGTACCCTGCGGCACGCTGGGCTTTCACCGGCTGGCCATCATGGGCTTGAGCGAGGCGGGCATGCAGCCGTTCGAGATGGACGGAAGCTATGTCGTGTGCAACGGCGAATTGTACGGCTTTCGCCCCATCCGGGAGCGACTGAAGGAAAAATACGCCTTCCGAAGCGATTCGGACTGCGAAATCCTGCTGCCGCTGTACAGGGAATACGGGCTTGAAATGTTCAAAACGCTGGACGCGGAATTCGCGCTCATTCTGTACGACGCGGCGAAAAACAGCCTGATCGCCGCGCGCGACCCGATCGGCATTCGCCCGCTGTACTATGGCCGTCTTCCCGACGGCAAAATGGCCTTCGCCAGCGAACCGAAGAGCCTGCTTGGCCTGTGCGCCGAAATCCTGCCGTTCCCGCCGGGCTGCTATTGGGCGGACGGACAGTTCACGCGCTACGCCGACCCGGCGTTCGTGGAGCAATACACCATGGCGGACGAGAAAACGGTGTGCCGGGAGCTGCGCGCGCGGCTGATTGCGGGTGTGGAGAAGCGGCTGGACGCGGACGCGCCCGTGGGCTTTCTGCTCAGCGGCGGGCTGGACAGCTCGCTCGTGTGCGCCATTGCGGCGAAAAAGCTGGGAAAGCCGATTCGCACGTTCTCCATCGGCATGAACACGGACGCGATTGACCTCAAATACGCGCGCAGGGCCGCCGAATTCATCGGCAGCGAGCACACCGAGGTGATCATCACCCGTCAGGACGTGCTGGATGCGCTGGAGCCGGTGGCCGCGCTGCTTGGAACCTATGACATCACGACGATTCGCGCGAGCATCGGCATGTATCTCGTGTGCAAGTACATCCACGAGCATACCGACATTCGCGTGCTTCTGACCGGCGAAATCTCCGACGAGCTGTTCGGCTACAAATACACCGATTTCGCGCCCGACGCCGCCGCGTTCCAGCATGAAGCCGAAAAGCGGATTCGGGAGCTGCACATGTACGACGTGCTGCGCGCCGACCGCTGCATTTCGGTCAACTCGCTGGAGGCGCGCGTGCCGTTCGGCGATCTGGCGTTCGTCCAGTACGCCATGTCGATTGACCCGGCGCTCAAGATGAACAGGCACGACATGGGCAAATACCTGATTCGAAAGGCGTTCGCGGACGAGCATATCCTGCCCGAGGAAATCCTGTGGCGGCAAAAGGCGGCGTTCAGCGACGCGGTGGGGCATTCCATGGTGGACAACCTGAAGGAATACGCCGACGGCCTGTACGACGAAAAGTCCTTCCGCGACGGCTGCGCCCGATACGACTTCGCGCGCCCGTTCACGAAGGAAAGCCTTCTGTATCGCCAGCTCTTCGAGAAATACTATCCCGGGCAGGCGCACATGATCGCGGGCTTCTGGATGCCGAACCGCGACTGGCCCGGCTGCGACGTCGACGATCCCTCCGCGCGCGTGCTCAAAAACTACGGCGCGAGCGGAAAATAAAAAAATCGTGAGGACGGCTTCTGTTCGTGAAGTCGTCCTCGTGCGACAGCATAGGGGAAAGTCTCTTTTCATACGTGCGGCATTCGTTCGCCGAACGCCTACCTGTATGGTTCCGGCGAATGAATGTCGCTCGTGAAGTCCTGCGGGCTTTTCATTCTTGCATCTGCGTCGGGGCGGATGGAGCGCTGGCAAGTTCCTCTTCCAGTTTCTGCATCAACTGAACTGCCAGTTGCTCCTTCTCTTCCACCGTTTTTCCAGATAAAGGTTCCAGAAAGTCCGCTATCGCTTCGCCAGACCATTTTGTATTCAAAAGCCTTCCTATATAATTCGCCCCGTTTACTCATCGTTGGCATCTCTCATTTCATTTTTACGCACGAGTCGCGTATTCGTAAATTCCGTCGCCGGGATGCAGGTCGCTGAATTCCGCGAGCGCGGCTTCGAATCCATGCGCGCGCACGAAGTCGCGCACGGCGTGCGTGCCGGGATCGTCGTTTTCGTAGAAATAGCCGCCGGCGATGGCCTTCGCGAGCTGCACGGGCGGCTTCCCATGCTTGGCGCACAGCCGCGCCGGGCCGGCCAACCGGTCATATGCGCCCAGCTTGCGGCGGGAATCCGCACCGAGACGCTGAAGGTTGTCCTCGATATAGGGATTCTCGAGCAGAGCGAGAATCGTCTGCCGCCACTCGGCCATTTCATCCTCCGAGAACCCCAGCTCACGGCACAGGCCGAACGACGCTTCCTCGAGCGCGCCGGACAGGATGGGGCGAAGCACTTTATTGACCGCCGCTTCCCGCGACGTTTTCAGCCCCATCGGCAGCCCCAGATAGCTGATCAGCGCGTGCGCCATATTGAGCGTGTACAGCTTGCGCGTTTCCTCGCGGGCGACATCCTCTGTCAGGCGCAGCCGGGGAAGCACGGGCGCTTCGCCCTTCAGGCGGTTCTTATCGATGGCCTGCTCCGGGTAGCCGTTGTTGAACAGCGCCAGCGAATCCTCCTTCAGCAGCCAGTCAGGCGCGACGGGGGAGATGCACATGGCGAAAATGCCGGTCACGCCCACGTGCGCCGTGAACCACGCAAATTCTTCGTCCGTGAAGCGCTCGCGCATCAGCGAAAGGAAGCGCTCGTCCGGGTGCGGCATGTTCACGTTCATCATCACGTCCATCACCGCGTTCGGGCAGGCGGCCATACGATGTCTAAGCAGCGGAACCAGCATGTCCGCCACCTCCGGCAGCTTCGGCTCGTGCACGGCAATGTCGAGCAGAAGCTGATCCTCCTCAAACCGCGCGTTCAACGCCTGCGCATCGTCCGTATGCACGGCGCGGAAGCCGTTTTGAACGACGCGCCGCGAAAGCCCGTCGCGCGTCGCGTGAACGATGGTATATTGGCCGTGCGCGTTCAGTTCTTCTACCAGCGCCCGGTCAATGTCTACAAATACAGTATGGAACGCCGGGGTATCGAAAAGATCGGCCACGAAGCCGCGGCCGATACGCCCCGCGCCCCACACAATCAGTGTGCGCGTCATGATTTATGCATCCTCCAGCAGAAAGCGGTACTGCGCGTCGCAGAGCGCGCGATAGTGGCCGCCCTCCTTTTTAATCAGCTCTTCGTGCGTGCCGCGCTCGGCAATGTGACCATCCTGCACGACCATGATGCAGTCCGCATTGCGGATGGTGGACAGCCGGTGCGCGATGACGAAGGACGTGCGTCCCTTCAGAAGCTCGTCCAGCGCCTTCTGAATCAGAATCTCGGTGTGCGTGTCGATAGAGGAGGTCGCCTCGTCGAGAATCAGAATCTTCGGGTCGTTCAGCAGCGCGCGCGCGAAGGAAATCAGCTGCTTCTGGCCGACGGACAGGCTGCTGCCGCGCTCGTTGACCTCGGTCATGTAGCCCTTTTCCATCTGCATGATGAAGTCGTGCGCATGCACGGTCTTGGCCGCCTGAATGACCTCCTCGTCGGTCGCGTCCAGCTTGCCGTAGCGGATGTTGTCCATGATGGTGCCGGAGAAGATGAAGCTGTCCTGCATCATGACGCTCATCTGCTCGCGCAGCGTGCGCAGCTTCACGTCGCGCACGTCGTGGCCGTCCAGCAGCACCGCGCCGCCGGTCACGTCGTAGAACCGGCTGATCAGGTTGACCACGGTGCTCTTGCCCGCGCCGGTGGGGCCGACGAGCGCAATCGTCTGCCCGGGCTGCACGGTAAAGGATACGTCCTTCAGAACGGTCTTTTCGCCGTCATAGGAGAAGGTTACGTTGTCGAAATCCACACGGCCGGTAATCGGCGGCAGGTCGATGGCGTCGGGCTTATCCTGAATGTCGGACGGCGTGTCCATGATTTCGAAAATGCGCTCCATGGACGCCATGGCGGACAAAACGCTGTTGTAGAAGTTCGACAGGGTATTCAGCGGCTCCCAGAAGCGCCCAAGATACCAAGTGATCAGCAGGAGGTTTGAAAGAGGCAGCTTCGCGGCGCTCTTCATCATGCGGATGCCGACGTTGTACACCAGCACCGTGCCGATCGTGCCCGTCAAATCCAACGCCGGCCAGAAGGCGTTGTTTACCTCAATGGCCTTCATCCACGTTTTGCGAATGTCGTTGTTTACGTTTTCGAAGGTTTCAAGGTTTTCATCCTCGCGAACAAACGCCTCGGTCACGCGCATGCCGGAAAGGGATTCGTGCAGATAGCCGTTCATGCTCGAGGTCTTCAGACGCACGCGCTGCCAGCGCTTGCGCATGACGCGCTTCAGACGGAACAGAATCAGCATCAGAAGCGGCATGATGCACATGCTGACCAGCGTCAGCTGCCAGTTGACCGCCAGCATGATGATCAGAAGAATGACCAGCGTCAGGCAGTCCACCAGCACGTTCACGATGCCGTTGGTGAACAGATCGTTGAGCGAGTTCACGTCGTTGATTACGCGCACCAGAATCTTTCCGGCGGAGCGGGTGTCGAAGAAGGAGAACGACAGCCCCTGAATGTGGTTGAACAGATCCTCGCGCAGCGTCGCCAGCGCCTTGCGCCCGGCGGTGTCCATCAGGCGCACGCGGTAGCGCACGCAGATCGCGCCGATCACGGCGGCAAGGATCATGCCAACCAGATATTTGTAAATCAGGTCGCTGGCGTGGTTTTCCAGCGCGTCCACCGCGTCGCTGAGCAGGAAGGTGGACGCGAGCGAGCACAGGGAAGAAATGACCATCAGAACGAGCGCCAGCGCGACATTCTTCCGATACGGCTTCATGTAGCTCAGAAGGCGCAGAAACTGTCCTTTATTAAACGGTCTTTCCAGCACCTCGTCGTCAATCTGCCTGAGCATTCTCGCCATGTTAGAACGCGCCTCCCTTCGTCATTACGCTTTTGAGATCGCGGTACTGATCCTGCACCATGCCGTAATACACGCCCTCCTGCTTTAAAAGCTCCTTGTGCGTGCCGCGCTCGACGATTCGGCCGTCCTTCAGAACGAGAATCAGATCGGCGTTTTTCACGGAGGAAATGCGGTGGGCAATGATAAAGGTGGTGCGGTTTTTCAGCACCTCCTTCAGCTGCTTTTGAATTTCGTATTCGGTTTCCATATCGACGGCGGAGGTGGAGTCGTCCATCACCAGAATGGACGGGTTGATCAGCACGGCGCGGGCGATGGCCACGCGCTGCTTCTGTCCGCCGGAAAGGCCGATGCCGCGTTCGCCCACGATGGTCTCGTAGCCCTGCGGCATGTGGTCGATAAACTCCGTGGCCTGCGCCACGTTGGCGGAGCGTACCACCCTGTCGTGCGTTTCATCCGGGCGGCCGAAGCGGATGTTGTCCTCCAGCGTATCGGAGAACAGGAAGGTTTCCTGCGGCACGTAGCCGATGCTGCGGCGCAGAGGCTTCAGCTTCTGGTCGCGCACGTCGATGCCGTCTACCTTCACGCTGCCCCGGTGCACGTCGTAGAAGCGGCCGAGCAGCAGAATCAGCGAGCTTTTGCCCGCGCCGGTCGCGCCCATGACGGCGACGGTCTGGCCGGGCTCCACGGAGAACGTGATGTCCTTCAGCACGTCCTCGCCGCCATAGGAGAAGTCCACGTGATCGAACTCTACGCGTCCCTCGTGCTTCTCGGGCTCCTTCGCGTCGTCCTTCTCGCGAATGGAGGAGCCGAAGTCGATGTAGTAGAACAGCTTTTCGGCGCTGGTTACGGCCTGCGTCAGCATGTTCACGATGTTGGCAAGGTTGCGCATCGGGTTTACAATCAGCCATACATAGCCGTTGACGGCGATCAGCGTGCCCAGATCCATCTCGCCGGAGAACACCATCGCCGCGCCGACCATCAGCATGACTGGCGTGCACAGGGAGGACAGAAGCTCCATCACCGGCACGAAATTCGACCAGATCCACGTGGCGTTCAGGTGCGTGGACAGCAGCTTGCGGTTGTCCTTTTCAAACTGCTCGGACTCATACGGCTCGCGCGCGAACGCCTTTACCACGCGCATGCCCGCAAGGTTTTCCTGCGTGCGGGTGTTCAGAACGGCGTTCTGCTCGCGCGTCGCCACGAAGGCCGGGCGAATGCGCTTTTTGAACTGCCACGCCACGATTGCGATAATCGGCGCGAACACGAGCAGCGAAAGCATCAGCTTCCAGCTCATGAACGACAGAAATACCAGCGCGCCAATGAAGTTCAGCGCGTTGTCGTACAGCGTAACCAGACCGCCGGCAATCAGGTTTCGAATGCCCTCAATGTCGCTGGTCATGCGGCTCATAATCTCGCCGATTCGGTTGTGATCGTAGAAGGAATAGGGAAGCTCCTCCATGTGCGCGTACAGCCCCGTGCGCAGATCGTATATCACATCCTGCGACACGCGCTCCAGCGTCAGACTGCGCACATACGTGAAGACGCCGCGCACAATCACAAGACCCAGCAAACCGGCGCTCACGTAGAAAAGCAGGTTCAGATCGGTATTGGGAATAACGTCGTTGATGATAGCCTTGGTGAGGAAGGGGGCAACCAGACGCGTCAGGATTACACAGGTTTGAAGCAGGATACAGAGAAAAATCTTCTTTCGGTAGGGAGCCATCAGGCCGCATAGTCGCTTGATAATGTCCATGAACCGTCACCTCATTTGCAAGCGTCATTCGGTACACGATGAGTTTACACATTATGCCATAGAAAAGGGATATACGCGCGTATATTGCGTTTAATTTGTTTAAATTGCGAAAGAAAACAAAAGAAGAATTCCCGCCGCGCTTCATGGCACAAAGCGCAGCGGGAAATTCAGTCATCCTCGCGGGGAACGGAGAGCGCAAGCGCCGCGTTGCTGTACGCGCGGTCGCCGGTCAGCTCGCGCAGAACCTCTACGCTCGGCGGAAGCGGTGCGGCCTCGCCCTCGTCCTTCAGCTCGACCTCCATAACCGCCTGCCGCTTCCAAAAGGGATACACGTCGATTTCAAACACGTGCCCCTCCCACGGAAGCGTGTAGCGCCGCTTCTCGATTGTGCGGCGGGCAGGGTCGGCGCGCCGCAAAAGCCGCGCGTATTCCTCCGGCGAAATCTCGCGCTCGTTTTCGATGTGGGACATGCGGGACACGCGGCGCTTGATTGTGTGGGAATACCGCCATTGCCCGTCCCGTCCGCGGCGGCGAACGCGCTCCGTCGTGCCCTCGGCCGCGCACAGATAGGTCTGCGAAATGTCCGTATAGGCGCAGCCGGGCTGGGCGCAGAGCGCCGCCTCGTCGGGTCTTCGAATCAGATAGCGCCGCTCGATTTCCATGTTCACGGCGTGTCATCCTCCCAGTCGTTATAGTCGGGGTCGGATTCCGCGTTTTTCATGTATTCCGCGGCGCGGGCGCGAAGGGCCTCGCGGTCGATAACCGTGTTCGTGCCCAGACAGAGCTTGCAGCGATAGCCGCATTCCGGGCACACACAGCCAAGCTCCAGTCCCTCGGACTGCGCCATATACGCTCCGCAGCGTTGACATCCACAGCGCATGGGTTTTGTCTTCCTTCCTTATTCCTGTTGCTTCAGCGCTGACCGAAAATCACAAGATCGCCCTCGCCGGACGCGAAGCGCCACGTCGGGAACTGTCCCTGATCGCCGTTGAACTGTGCCGTGCCATTCCGCTGGATGAAGGCGGCAATGTCGCGCTGCGTGTTCGTGCGGCAGTACGACGCAAGCTCGTTCAGCGTAACGAGACCGTCGCTGTTCGCGTCCGCAGGCAGCGCTCCGGCGGCGCTCAAACCCAAACCGCGAACCAGCGCGCGGGTGAAAAAGTCATAGGACAGGCTTGGGTCAAACGAGTCATAATAGCTGCTCTTCGTATTGCCCACGGTGGAGCAGAGCACGGATACCTTGCCTGCGCTCGTACCGCCGTAGGAGGCTAAAATGCCGCCGCTGTGGCACGAGCAGACGATCAGCACTACGTGCCCGGGAATCTTGCGGATGACGGGCATCAGCTCGCTGCCGTAAATTGGAGCCTCGCCGCCCGCGCCGTGCAGATAATAGCCCTTCGACGCATTGATGCTGCCGTGCGAGAGCAGGAAGATCACGGTCACGTCGTCCGCGTCCGTCTGCGCGGCTAAACTCGTAAGCGCGTTCTTCCACGCGCTGTTTCCGGCGTTGTTGGGCAGCAGCTGGATGGACTCATAGGTCTGTCCCTCAATCGTCGAGCGGCTGAGCGCGCTGCGCACATCCTGCGTACTTCGCACGGAGAACGGGAGGTAATTCGTGCCGTCCGTTCCGGCGTTTCCGAACCGGCCCGCGATCAGCGCGCGATAGGTCGTCGTGCCGTCGCTGACGACGGTCACGCGTACCGTTTGCGTAAGCTGGTATTCGCCGCGCCCGACGGTGGCGGTGATCTCCGTTTCGCCCCTCGATACGGCAGTAATCACGCCCCGCTCGTCAACCCGCGCAACGCCCTCATCTGCGGAGGCGAACGCGGGCATTCCAAAAGACGCGTTTGCCGGGAACACCGCCCAGCTGAGCGCGTGCGTTTCGTTCCATTTGAGAGCCAGCTCGTCCGCGTCCAGCACGAACGCGCGCGCGGGAATCTCCGTAACCGTAATTTCGCAGGCAAGCGCCAGACCGCTTCCATCGGCGGCAGCGCCGCGAACGGTGGTCGTGCCCGCGGACAGCAGCGTCACAAGCCCGGTTTCCGCGTCAACCGACGCAATCTCCGGCTGGTCGCTCGTCCATCGGAACGCCGCGGGCGTGGCGGTTTCGGGCTCAAAGCTATATTCGAGCCGGAAGGTTCCGCCTGCGAGCCCGGCATGCGTTTCCGAAAGGAGCGTCGCCGCGGTCATCATGACGGTCGGAACGGTCACGGTGCAGCGGTTCGAGGTCACGCCGTCCTCCGTATAGGCGGTGATCTCGGCCGTGCCCGCGGATACGGCGGTCACGATTCCATCCTCGTTCACGGCCGCAACGGCGGGGTTGGACGAAGTGAATCGGAGGTCGTGCTCCGTCGCGTTGGCGGGCGTGAAGGAAACGCTGAGCGTGGCTGTTTCGCCGCGGGTTAATGAAAGCGCCTTCGGAGCAAGCGTGAGGGACTGAATGAAGCGCGGCTTCACAAGCACCTCGCAAACGGCCACGCGGCCGCTGGAGGAAAAGGCGTATACATTCGCTTCGCCGGGCTTCAGCGCGGTAATCGTGCACTTGTTTCCGCTGATCGAAAGCGAAAGCACGGACGGATTGTCGCAGTAGAACGTGCCGGTCTTGTACGAGCCGGAGCCGCCGGTCTGGCTTGCCGTCAGCACGGTCTGCCCGCCCACGGCGAGCGCGGCATAGGTGGGGGAGACGCTCTGCGCGCGAATGACGGTTCCGTCCGTCACGGCGTGCACGGTGAAAATCGCCGAAATGCCGTTGTGCGCCGTGGCCGTAATAACCGCCGTGCCCTTTTTGAGCGCGGTAATCACGCCCTTGTCGCTGACCTTGGCGATTGCGGTATCCGAGCTTTTCCATGTAAGCGCGGCGTCCGTGGCGTTCTTCGGATAGACGAACACGAATTTGGCCGCGTCCGTCGTGTTGGTCGTTTGGTCGAGATACACGTCGTTCAGCGCGCTCTTTACCGTTTCAACCGGCGTGGCGACGACGAAGCGGACGCTTGCGGAGGCGTTTCCGCACACGGCCGTCACGGTGCATTCGCCGGGCGACAGCGCGCGGAGCGTGCCGTTCTGGTCTACAAAGGCCACGGACGGCTGGCTGACCGACCACGTGATCGTCTGCTCAATGCCCTCAGGCTCGATGGCCGTGACGAGAGCCGCGCTGTCGCCGATGTTCATCAGCGCCGGAACGCCGGAAATCGTAAGCGCGGTCGCGCCGGGCAGAACGTGGATTTCATAAACAGCGGAAACGCCGCTGCCGTCGTTGGCTGCCGCTGTCAAAACCGCGTCGCCTGCCTGAAGCAGGGAGACCTTTCCTGTGCGCGCGTTCACGCGGGCTACATCCTCGTTATCCGAAGACCATGTGACGGTGGGATCGTCGGCCTCGGCGGGCGCAGCGTCCGCCGTCAGGAAGAGGGTATCGCCGGGATACAGGCTCTGCGCGTCGGTCAGCGGACGGATGGCCAGCGCCTGAACGGGCTTCGTCACGACGAGCGGAAGCTCGCACACCGCGTCATAGCACGACGCGGTAATTACGCACGCGCCCTGCGAAACGGCGATCACAAGTCCTGTCTCGTCAACCGTGGCAATTTCGTCGCTGCTCGACCTCCACGTGATTTGCGGGTAGGTTACATCGGCAGGGGAGAGCGCGGCGGTCAGCTGAGCGGGTTCGCCCTCGAACAGGCGCGCCGGAAGGCCCTCAACCACGAGACGGTCGGCGGCAATGACGACCTCGACGCTCGCCTCGGTATACACCGTGCCCTCCGGCGTTTCGGCGGTGGCCGTCAGCGTATACGCGCCCGGCGTAACGCCGGTAACGGTGTTGCCGCTTACGCGCAATCCATCGGAATCGGACGTGAGCGCAACCACGCGCGTCTCATCTGCCGCAAGGGGCGCGAGCGCGTGGCCCACGCCTACGCGCAGCGCGTCGGACGCGAAGCGAATGGGTTCCGCGACGGTGAACGCGTTTTCAAAGAAAAATTCAGAGACGGAAATCTCGGTTCCGACGCTGCCGCGCACGGAATAGCTTCCGCCCGCAAGCGGCGTAAACGAAAACGCCGCCTGCGCGGTTTCGCCGCTGTCAAACACGGCTTCGCCCGCGGCGTTCACGATGACATAATGAAAGCGCGTCAGAACCGCGTCCTCGCCGTCGAACGTTTTCGCGGAGACGGACAGGGTCGCTTCGCGGTACGGCGAGAGCCACGCGGGCGCGTGCAGCTGAAAATCCTTCAGATCCAGCGCTGTAAACACGGCGCGGTCGCCCATGCGCTCGGCATAGCGCTCGGCCTCGGTGTTTCGGTAGCCGTACACGTCCAGCGTGCCATCCGGCAGCGTGAACGCGTCGTCGGCAATCGCGGTTACGCTGGGCGGGATGCGAACGCCGTTCGGCAGGGAAACGCCCTCGAACGCGCCGGTTTCCAGCGTCGTCACGCCGTCCGGTATGACAAACGCGTTCGCCGGGTCGGCGCTGGCACAGAAGCTCATTAAAAACGCGAGCGTCAGAAGCATGGCAAGCATACGCGTGAATTTTCTCATACATTCCTCCTCTTGGTTCATCGGAGTGAAATTCTTCTGCATACATTATAACCCGTCCGCGCGCGCATTGCAAGCGCAGCCATAAAAATGTCAAAGCCCGCCGCAGACAAAGAAGCTCCGCGCCAGATTCGTGACGGGGAGGCGAGGCTATGGCCGATAACGGAACGAGGGAAACAGCTCTTCGGCAAACGGCACGCGCTTCACGTGAAAGCTGCGCCCGTTCAGATTGTTCAGAACGCCCGCGTCTGTTTCAAAGGCAAAGCGCAGGCCATAGGCATACAGCGCCTGTCCATTCATGCGCGCATCCTGCGCCGCGCCGTACTGCCGGTCGCCCAGCAGGGGATGCCCCGCGTCGGCGAACTGCGCGCGAATCTGATGCGTGCGGCCGGTCACCAGCTCGCATTCCACGAGGGAAAGCCCGTTTTCCCGCGCGAGCGTGCGGTAATGCGTCACGGCGCGCTGCGCGCCGGGCGCTTCCTTATGAAGAACGGAAACGCGGCTGCGCGCGGCGTCCTTCAGAATGTAGCTGTCCAGCGTGCCGTCCGCCGGGCGCATTGCGCCGTGCACGGCGGCAAGGTACAGCTTTGTAAGCTCGTGCGAGCGAATTTTTGCGTTCAGGATGTGCATGGCTTCCTCGGTTTTCGCGCAGATCACCAGCCCGCCGGTAAAGCGGTCGATGCGGTTCACGAGCACCGGCTGAAAGCCGTTCGCACCGCGAAAACCCTTCTGATACAGGCAGGCGCGCACATGGGTAAGCAGCGTGTTCACCTTTTCGTTTTCGTCCGGGTGGCAGATCAGGCCGGGCTGTTTGTCGGCGAGCAGGATGTTTTCATCCTCATAGACGATGGTCAGCCTCCAGCGAAAGCGGGAAAGCAGCGCGTCCGGCTTTTCGCGCGGCTCGAAAAATTCATCCTCGATATACAGGCATACACACGCGCCCGCGCGCAGACGATCCTCGCCGCGCGCGGGGTTGCCGTCCACCTTTACACGCTTGAGCCGCAGGTATTTCTGTGTCAGTCCAAGCGAAAGGCCGGGCACGTTTGTCTTCATCCACCGGTCGAGGCGTTTGCCGTCATCAGCCGGCTGTACAGTCAGCGTTTTCATGCGTTACTCAACTGAAATCTTCGTTTCATATTCCTGTCCGGCGAAGGTGATGTGCGCGGGCAGCGACTTGAGAAGCTCCTGATACGCGCCCCAGTTCCATTCCTGCGCCTCGCCCTCGGTCGCCTGCTTGTCTCCGCTGCTCTCCGCCTGCTTCAGGAACTCCTCGTAGGACACGAAGCCGAGCGCGTCCGCGTCGAACTCGTCCACCTGCGTCGCGCCATAGTCGGTGGCGGCGCAGTCAAATTCCACCTTCAGCGCGTGCGCTTTGCCCTTCTGGTCGTAGATGGTGAATTCGGCCGTGCCGGCGGCGGAGGTGAGGTTGGACGCATCGTCCATCTTCACGGTCGCCTTCAGGGAATCCAGCGTCAGGCTGTTGAACATGCGCATGATGCTGCGGGTGACGGTGTCGGAATCGCTGGTTATATGATACTTCGGCATCGCGGTGCCGTCCGCGTGAACAAGCACGCTCACGGCCTCCTTGTCCTCCTTGAATTCGTCAAGGTAGCTCTGCTCCATGGCGTTGGCCACGGCGAGATAGGCCTCCCACAGATCCTCGTTGGTGGAATTCAAAACGGTTTTCGACATTTCGTCGGTGTAGGGCTGGCCGTAGGTCTTTTCATAGTACAGGCGGAACGCGGCTTCATAGTCTGCGTAGATCACGGTTTTGATGCCCTCGGAGCGCATGTAGTCCTCTTCATCCTCGTACCACTTATAGGTGCCGTCGCTGCGGATGTACAGATATCCGCTGTCCTGCTCGGCCAGCGCGGCGTTGGTGACGTCGTTTATGGCGCTCGTGGCCTTGTTGTACTTCTCCTGCGCGCTCGTGGCCGTGTGCTTGTTGGCAGAATACATGTCGTCGTAGATGGTCTCGGGCATGTCGGCGCCATAGAGCGTGCGGTAACAGTGGTTCAGAAGCCCGGTGTAGTCCTCATAGGCGACGCTCGCGTCGCTGTAGGCCGTCTGGTTTTTGCTGTAGTAGTGCGTGTTGATGTATTCCACCAGCACATAGGTCATTGCGTCGTTCAAAAGCGCGGGAAGACGGTCAAAGGAAGCGTCGAAGGTGCGAACGCCGTCCGAGTCGGTCTCGGTGATGTGCGCGCTCAGGTCGGAATCCAGCGTCTGCACCGCCGCGCCGGCCAGCGCGGCGGCGGCCTGCGTCAGCGTGGTGCTGCGCAGAACGGAGGATGTGGGCGTAGTGGTGGTCTCCAAGTAATAGCTGCCCTGCTTGGTGTCGTTGTAGAACACGCGGCTGCCGTTGCCGACGACGGTGTAGCCGCCCGTATATACGGTTCCATCGGAATACGGCGTGTCCAGCATCACGCGCAGGAAGCTGTTTTCGCCGGCCTGCTTGTACTCGCCGTGAAGGGTTTTGAACCATTCGCCGTCAAAGGTGAACTTCGCCTCCGCGGTCAGAGTGACATTGTCGGTATTGAACGCCAGCGCTCGCGCGCTTTCAAAAATCGCCGTCGCGCTGCCCTCCGCGAGCGCGCCCGCGCAGAGCATGACCAGCGCCATTGCGCAGGCCAGAATTCGAAGTGCCTTTTTCTTCATGGAATATCTCCTCCCTTATATACCGTTTGTTCCATTTAGACGGATGCCGGTTGGAAAAAGTTTTGTAAGAATTGTTAATTTTATGCCAATGGGTTCCAACGGCCGCGCAGGTATCGCGCCGCGAGCATTGCGCCCAGCGCGATGTTATGAGCAATCATGCACGCCCAAGCGCTGGTCAGATCCTGATGAAGGCGAATCACGCAGATATACGTGCCCAGAATGCGAACGCCCCACATGCCCGCGACGTTGAACACGAACGTGTGCATCGTGTCGCCCACGCCGTTGAAAATGCCTTCAAGAATCACCGCCACGCCGTAGACCGGCTCGGTCAGCGCCACCATGCGCAAAACGCGCGCGCCGGTGCGTATGACGACTTCATCCTGCGTGAACAGGCTCATTACACCCTCCGCGCCGAAAAACAGCGCCGCGCCGCTCAGCGTCATCACAAGAAACTCAATAATCAGCAGCATGCGGGAGAGCATGCGCATCTTGTGCCGGTCGTTTTCGCCGTAGGAGGTGCCGATCAGCGTGGACGCCGCGGCCTGCATGCCGTAGCCGGGAATGTAGAACGCGCTTTCGGCGGTGTTGGCAATGGTGTGTGCCGCTGTGGAGGCCGCGCCGAGGGTGTTGATCATGCTTGAAAACGCCACATAGCCGAAGGACGTGGCAAAGCGCTGAAGCGCGGCGGGAATGGCCACGCGCAGGCAGGGCTTCAGAATCGCGGAATCGGGACGCAGGGTACTTCCTCGCGGCGACACGAGCGGATTGCGCAGAAGCGCCGCCGTCATCCATACGCCGCCCGCGACGAATGAAATCGCGCTGGCAATCGCCGCGCCCGAAACGCCAAGGCCAAGGCCGGGCAGGGTGATCGAACGGCTGAGCACGGTCACGGCTCGCGTTTCATAAATGAAGAAGAAATTGAGCACCACGTTGATCGCGTTCATTGCGCCGTTCACAAGCATGGGCGTGCGCGTATCGCCGGAGGCGCGCAGCACGGTGCCGAAGATGATCGTTGCGCTTCGAAACAGCATGGGAATATAAAGAATGAAGAAGTAATTTGCCGCCTCGGCGCGCAGACGCGGCTCGGCGTTCATCCATACGGGAATTTTCTCCGCCAGAAGCAGGGGCAGAAGCGTAAACAGAATCCCGGAGAGCAGCACCGCGAGCACGGCCTGTGCCGACGCGCGGCGGGCGAGGTCGTGCCGCTTCGCGCCCACGGCGCGGGCGATATACGCCAGAAAGCCGATGCCCAGCGCGGACACCGTGCCGTTGATCAGCCAGTTTATCGTCATCGACACGCCCACAGCCGCCGACGCGTCGGGGCCGATATGGCCGACCATGGCCGTGTCGACATAGGAAACCGCCGTGGTAAGAATCTGCTCCATTACCGTCGGCCACGCAAGGCGGAAAATATCGCCCACGGCCCGACGCTTCGAATACTCCTGTTGCATGCACAAGCTCGTCCTTTACAGATATGTCCTCATTATAGCACATGCCCGCGCTGCGCGCATGAAAAACGAATGAATTTTCCCGCTTTCAGACAGAATGAAGGAAAACGAAGGGGGAAAATTGTATGCGGCAGGTTCGAACCGATATGGCCTTGGAGGCCTCGCAGGCGGCGGGAAGCATTCCCGGCGTGCACGTGAGCCAGTGGGAGGAGGAGAGCGTTTCCATCACGGAGGTACGGGTGGAAACCGAGGAAGCAGCGCGGCGGCTGGGGAAGAGCGTGGGCACGTATCTGACGCTGGAATGCGAGGGCGTGCGCCGCCGCGACCCCGCCGCGCGCGAGGAAGTGCAGAACGTGCTGGGCGAGGAAATCGCGCGCCTTCTGCCGCCGGACGAGCAGGGCGCGCCGGTGCTGGTTGTTGGGCTGGGCAACCGGCGCGTCACGCCGGATTCGCTGGGGCCCAAAACGGTGGATGGTACCTTAGTCACGCGCCACCTGCTTCGCGAGCTGCCCGACAAGGTGGACGAGCGGCTGAACCCTGTGTGCGCCATTGCGCCGGGCGTCATGGGCGCGACCGGACTCGAGACAATGGAGACGGTCAGCGCGCTGGTGAAGGAGATTCATCCGCGCTGCCTGATCGTCATCGATTCGCTGGCGGCGCGCGCGTCCTCACGCGTAGGCGTAAGCATTCAGCTGTCTGATACCGGCATTCAGCCCGGTTCGGGCGTGGGCAACCACCGCCGCGCGCTCAACGAGCGGGAGCTGGGCGTGCGCGTTATCGCGCTGGGCATGCCGACCGTCGTATACGCGGTGACGATCGCCCGCGATGCGCTGGAAATTCTGGGCGAGGGCGAAACGAACCCCGCCGCGCTGGATGAGGTGACGAAGTCGCTGTTTGAAAACGAAATCGGCGAAATGATCGTGACGCCGCGCGAGGTGGACGACATGATCGACGACGCGGCGCAGATGCTCGCAGGCGGCATCAACCGCGCGCTGCAAACGGCGCTCTCTCCGGAGGAAATCGCCGGACTCGGGCGGGCGTGATTGGACACATGAAAAGAGAACGACATTCGCTGCCGTTCTCTTTTCGTCAGTTCTTCGATTTCTTTGATTTGTGAGGAGATTTTTTCTTCGCGCCCGCGGGCTTCTGCGGCTCCGGCGTTGGTGACTCGGGCGATATGGGCGGCGCTTCGGCCGCCGGTGCTTCGCCTGCGGCTGCTTCCGCCGGGGCAGGTTCGCTGCGCTTATCGTATTTATCCACGATCTCCGAATACAGGGACGAGAGCAGCGCGAATACCGGAACGCCCAGCAGCATACCGGCCACGCCGAACACGCGGCCGCCAACGACGATGGACACCAGCACCCAGAATGGAGAAAGACCGGTGGAATCGCCGAACAGCAGCGGCTTGATCACGTTGCCGTCGATCTGCTGAAGCACCACGGTGAAAACGATGAAGCCGATCAAAAGGTCGGGCTTTACCATCAGCATGACCACGGAAGCGATAACACCGCTGATAATCGGGCCGAAGGTGGGAATAAAGTTGAACGCGCCCAGAAACACGGAGAGAAGCAGCACATACGGCGCCTTGAAGATACTCAGGAATACAAAGTTCGCCGCGCCGATCAGAAGCGCGTCTAAAAGGTTGCTGGAAAGGAAGACCATCATCAGCGTGTCGCCGCGATTCAGAATCGTGTTCACGCGCTCCGCCTTCGTTTCGCCCAGCACCACGCGCTCCAGCTTCAGAAGGCCGCGCTTGAGGTTGCGGCGGTCAAGCAGCGCGTACACGGACATGGCGACGGCAATAATGAAGTTCACCAGCTGGCTGCTGGCCTCCTTCAGGAAGTTGGCGAACACGTCGCCGTTGTTGGTTACCCAGTTTACGATGGCCGTGAAGATTTCGTCGCTTGAGCCGATGACCTTGTCCACGTCCACGTCGATGAGATCCACGTGCGAAAGCGCGTCGGCGATGAAGAGCTTGGCGGAGGCGATATAGTCGTTGATGTTGCTCGCGAAGGTGGTAGCGCTGCTTAGAATCTGCGGAATCAGCGTCGCCACGAGGAACACGATGACGACCAGAAGCAGAACTACCGCCGACAGGCTGCTGATATGCACGCGCGCCTTGTCGCTTTTGATTTTTTTCAGCGGCACACGCTCCATAAACTTGGCGAACGGCCGAAGCAGATACGCCAGCACCAGACCGGAGGTCACCGGCGACAGGTAATACAGAAGGGTTGCTATAAATTTCTTAATCGCGTCCAGATTGTTGAACGCGCAGAAAAACACTGCGGCGCCGAAGGCGATGACGAGGCCGGAGTGTACCAGACGGGCATCCACCTTTTTAAATAACTTCACGGAAAGAATCACCTCACTTTTTCATCATTATTGTATCAGAAATCGGGCGGCATGGCAAGCAGGGAATACGCTAAGAATTGGACGAATATGCTGTCGTGAACAATCGGGAGGGATGCGGAATGGATGTGAATCTGACCAGGCAGGCGCTCGAAGCGGAAAAGACGCTGGGCGCGGAGGAGGCGCAGGTGCTTCTGCGCGCGGAAACGCTGGTGTCCGGCGCGGGGCGCGAGGAAGTGGAGATTTTGATGAGCGACGCTTCAGCCATCCTCGATGCGGTGGACGTGCAGGCGGGGCGCGTACTGGTGGAGGGCAAGGTGAGGTGCGAGGCGGCCTACCGGCTGGGCAGCGAAAACGTCGTTCGCGCCCTGAACGCCGAAACGGCGCTGAACCATGCCTTTGACATGAAGGACGCGGCGGCGGGCGGCATTGTGCGCACGCGCGTTCACGTGGACGACGTTCGCGCGCGCTATGAAAACGGACATATGCTTTTTGACGTTTCCGTCACGATAAACGCGCAGGCGGCACGGCTGAACAGCGTCGAGGCTGTGACGGGGATCGAGGACACGCCGGACATTGAAGCAAGGTATGAGGACATTGTGTCCGTGAAGCTGAACGCGGAGAACACCGCGTCGGCGCTTCTTTCCGGCAGCGTCGCTCTGCCCGCGCAGCTGGACGCGCGCATGGCGCTGATGGAATGGGCGACGCCGACCGACATTGACGCGCGCCGCGACGTGGGCGGCGTGCGCGTGACGGGCAGCCTGCTGGTGGAAACGCTGATTTCCAGCGGCACGGCCTCCCGTCCGGCGGCGCTGATTCGCTACGCGCTGCCCATCGATCAGCTGATTGAAATGCCGGACTGGCTGGCGGGAAACACGCGGGCGGCGGTCGCCGTGCGCGCGCTGTCTACGGAGGTCGAGCAGGCGCCGGGCGGCGAGGACAGCCTTCTGCGCATGGAGGCGGAGGCGGCCATCACGGTTTCCGCGCTCGGCGAGGATCGCGTGCGCGCGCTGACGGACGCGTATGGCACGGGGAAGACCTCCGTGGCGGTGGAAAATCAGGATGTGGAGCTGGTGTGCGGCGTTCAGCATTTGGACGTTTCCGAGCCGTTCCGCGGAACGCTTCTGATGCCGGAGGGCGCGGGGGCGGTAAAGAGCGTGTGCGCCGTGCGGGCACGCGCCACGGTGGGCGAAATCGTGCCCGGCAGGGAGCGCACGACGATTTCCGGCGTGGTGGACGCGCAGGTGCTGTACATCTCGGGCAGCACGGACAAACCGGCGCGCGCCGCCGCGGAGCTGCCGTTTGAGGTTTCGCTTGCGGCGGAATTGAGCGAGGACGCGCCGGTGGAGATTCACGTTCTGAGCGCCGAGGGCAACGCGCTGATGAGCGACCGGGTGGAATTCAAGTGCATGCTGAACATACAGGCGGAGAAGCGCGACCGGCAGACGATTTCTATCGCGGCGAACGTCGCCTACGGCGAGGAAGCCGACGCGGCGCGCGGCGTGCTCATCGTGTGGCCGCAGGCGGATGACACAGCGTGGACGCTGGGCAAGAAATACGGCATGAAGCTCGAACGCATCCGCGAGGCAAACGGCGGCGCGGAGGTTCTTGAGCCGGGGCGGGCGCTGGTTATGCGAATCTGAAGGTTCTTAGGAACAGGCGCGTCGGAGCCATGGAAAGCGCTCCGGCGCGTTTGTCTTGTGCGGAATTTGAGCCTGAGCAAAGAAAATTCTCTCCGGCGTGTAGCGCGCGCCGTCTGAAGTATGATACGGTTGGCTTGCGTGAAAAGCGCATAGCTAAAGGAGGGAACGCACATGGAAACGAGCATGGTTCTGCAGGCCGTCAGCTGCGTGACGGCGCTTTGCGTCGCCTACGCGGGCTACCGGGCGCGCGACAACGCGCGGGCGGCGACGCTGGCGAGGATTCAGACGGAGGTTAGCCACCTGAGCACGCAGCTGGCGTGGGTGGAGCAGTCGGTCGAAGCGATTCGCAATCGTCTTGATCGCAGAGTGGACGACGAAAGGAGCCGAAGCGCATGAAAAATCAATGCAGGTGGAAAAGCTGGGCGCTGTGGACGTCCATGGCGGCGCTGATCACATTTTGCCTGAAGGAGTTCGGCGGCATCGACGTAGGCGACCGGGTGAACGGCCTTCTGAACGTCCTTCTTCCGGTGCTGGTGGGCTTCGGCGTGGTAAACAATCCTACGACGTCCAACTGCCTGTAGGCCGGGCACGTCGTGTGCGGGCGGGAGAGCGAGCGCTTTCCCGTCTGCTTTTATATATAGAAGCGTTTTCGCGCGCAGATTTCACTTGCCATCTTCGCCCCACGGGCGTATAATATATCTACATTGGGCTTTTATGCGATACGGGGGAAGAGCATTGGCAAAGATTATCGCGACGGCGAACCAGAAGGGCGGCGTCGGCAAGACGACGACGGCGGTCAATCTCGCGGCATGCCTTGCCGACATGGACAGGCGTGTTTTGCTTATCGACATCGACCCGCAGGGCAACGCGACCAGCGGTTTGGGCGTTGCCGTAAAGGGCGGGCGCACGGTTTACGACGTTCTGACCGACGGCGCGTCCGCGCGCGACGCGGTGCGGGCGACGAAGTTTAAGAATCTTTCGGTGCTGCCGTCCACCATCGACCTGTCCGGCGCGGAAATCGAGCTGGTGGGCGAGGACGCGCGCGAGCATCGGCTGGAAAAGGCGCTGAACGATTTGCGGGGCGATTTTGACTATATGTTCATCGATTCGCCGCCGTCGCTCGGGCTTCTGACGCTGAACGCGCTCACCGCGGCGGACAGCGTGCTGGTTCCCATCCAGTGCGAATACTACGCGCTGGAGGGCGTTGGGCAGCTGATGAACACGCTGAATCTGGTGCGCAAGCGCCTGAATCCGCGCTTGGACGTGGAGGGCGTGGTGCTTACGATGCTCGACGGCCGCACGAATTTAGGTTTGCAGGTCGTTGGCGAGGTCAAGAGGTATTTCAAGGGCAAGGTCTTCAAGACGGTGGTTCCGAGAAACGTGCGCCTGAGCGAGGCGCCGAGCCACGGGCTGCCGATTCATCTATATGACGCCCGCTGTCCCGGCGCGGACGCGTACCGCAGGCTGGCGGCGGAGCTGATTGAACGAAACGAGGGATAATCGATGGCCGCAAAGAAAACCGCGCCGCACGGCTTGGGCCGCGGACTGGGCGCGCTTCTGGGAGATATAGAGGAAGAAAGCGAGCTTCTGCACTCGGAAACCGAGCGGAAGGGCGACGTTGTGCAGACCGTGCCGCTTTCAAGCATCGACCCGAACCGAGATCAGCCGCGAAAGGACTTCCGCGAGGAAAGCCTGAAGGAGCTGGCGGATTCCATCCGCGCCGTGGGCGTGATTCAGCCCATCGTCGTAACGAAGCGCGGAAACCGCTATTCCATCATCGCGGGCGAGCGCCGCTGGCGCGCGTCCCGCATGGCGGGGCTGACCGAGGTGCCCGTGATCGTGCGCGACTGGGACGAAATGACGCGCCTGAAGGCGGCGCTGATTGAAAATCTTCAGCGCGACGACTTAAACCCGGTGGAGGAAGCGCTGGGCATCCGCGCGCTGATGGACAAATGCGAGCTGACGCAGGAGGCCGCCTCCGGCGTGATCGGCAAAAGCCGCAGTGCGATTGCCAACTCCCTGCGCCTTCTGACGCTGCCGGACGATGTGCTTGCCCTTCTGAAGGACGGCTCCCTGTCCGCGGGGCATGGGCGCGCGCTGGTCTCCGTTTCGCCGGAACGCCAGTCGAAGCTGGCGGTATTGACCGTTCAGCAGGGCTGGTCGGTGCGCCAGCTGGAGCGCATCTGCGCGCAGCCGGAGAAAAAGCCCGCCGAGGCGCCCGCGCCCGCGCGGCGGCCGGCGGAGCTTGGGCAGCTTGAGAAGATGGCGCGCGAGGTTTTCGGCACGCGCGTGAAGCTCGACGGCGACGAGAACAAGGGAAAAATCACGCTCAGCTATATGAGCGCCGAGGATCTTGAGCGCATCTGGGATGTGCTGGAGTTTATCCGCCAAAGCGAACAATAAGATTGGAAGGGATGACAACCATGCGTTACATAGCGAAAAAGCTGCCCGCGGGCACGGCTCCGCTCGCGCTTCAGGGCGCGTTCGATCCCGCGAAAATCCCCGCGCCGTATGATGCGCTGAATGAGGCTTCGATCGCGGACTACCCGTGGCTTTCTCAGTTCCCGGATTCCTTCCCAGCCTGCGCGCGCGTGGGCTGGAACGAGGATGGACTGTTCGTGCTCATGTACGCGAAGGAAGCGCCCATTCAGAGCAAGGAAACGGCGTTCGGCGGCCGTCAGTGCTGCGACAGCTGCATGGAGTTCTTCTTCATGCCGTTCCCGGAAGCGGACGCGAATTACCTGAACGTCGAAATCAATCCCGCCGGCATTCCGCACGTGGGACTCGGTATCGGAAGGCGGCCGCCCCGCCGACACTTCACCGAGGCTGTTCCCGGCATGACGATTCGCGCAAGCGAGTATGATGGCGAATGGTGGGCGATCAGCTATGTCGTTCCGATGCGCTTCATCAAGGAGCTTTTCGGCCGCGGGCTGACCGCTGGCACGATGCGCGGCAATTTCTACAAGTGCGCCGAGGATATTCATCCGCATTTCGGCACGTGGAATCCCGTCGTTTCGGAAAAGCCGGATTTCCACCGTCCCGAGTGCTTCGGCGAAATCGAGCTTGTGGAGGACTGAACGCCGGGCGGCTTGCCACCGAACGGGGCTTGTGGTATAATGATCCTGTAAATGAGGGTATCTGCGTGGAAGAGAAAAGAGTTTCCGGACGCACGATCTGGATGACGGTGCTCGCGGTCGTGCTCGGCGCGTTCGCGTCGGGGATTTCGGCGTTTGTGCTGGGCGCAAGCGGAGCCATGTACGCGTGGCTCATGTTTCTCGCGCCGCTTTTGAGCATGCTATTGTACGGCGGGGGCGGGCTTTTGCCCGCATGCGCGTTCAACGTTGTGGCGCTGGGCGGCTCCGCCTATCTGATGGGCGGACTGTTCGCCGCGCTCGTGCTGGTGGGCGCGTGCCTTCCGGCGATGTTTATGGTGTATGAATCCCGAAAGGGCGTGCCGTTTTTCCGGCAGCTCACGCGAGCGCTCGCGGCGCAGGCCGTGGGGCTGGTCGCCGTGGTCATGATTCTGGGGCTTCGGTTTGGCTCGAATCTGGCCGAAATCGCGTCGAACGCGATTCGCGGCTTTTTCGATTCCATGGGGACGGCGTTCACGGATCGAATCGCCGAGAGCATCCGCACGCTGTATCGCGCGCAGGGGCAGATTATCACCGTGGAGAACGCCGAGCTGATCGCCGCGATTCTGGACGGGCTTGAGCTTTCGATTCAGGTGGGCGTTCCGATGCTGATCGTGCTGCTTACGAATATCAACGCGGGGTTTGGCGTATTGTGGGGGAACGCGCTTCGCGCAAGGCGCGGCGAGGACAACGTGCAATACAAGCCGCTGTCCACATGGTACACGCCTCCGGCGCTCACGCTTACGCTTTCAGGCTCGCTCATCCTGTTCGCCATATTGCGGGCGACGGGGCAGACGTCCATTGAAATCGCGCTGCTCGTGCTTTTGACCGAGGGCGTGGTGCTTGCCACGATGCAGGCGGCGGCGTCCATGCTGCGCCGGATGAAGGCCGGCGGCTCGTCGGTCGCCAAGCGCACGATCATCACCGTAGCGCTATTGACGCTTTTCAATGTCATGATGATCTTCTACGGCATTGCGAGCGCGTACTTCGGCAGCCACGGCGTGGTTACGACGGCGATTAAAAAGAAACTGATGAAGAACGGACAGGGTAAGGATAAGGGGGATTTTGAATGAAGGTCGTACTTTTGCAGGATATTAAGGGAAGCGGAAAAAAGGATCAGATCATCGAGGTTTCCGAGGGCTATGGCCGCAACTACCTGATTCCCAGAAAGCTTGCGAAGGAAGCCACGCCCGAGGCGCTGAACGCCATTGAGCGCGCAAAGTCCGCCGCGCAGCACCGCGAGGATGTGAAGCGCGCCGACGCCGAGGTCAAGTCCCGCGAGCTGAAGGGCAAGGTCATCCAAATCAAAACCCGCGGCGGCGAGGGCGGCAAGCTGTACGGCTCCGTGACCGGCGACATGATTGCCGAGGCCTTGAAGGAGCAGCACGGCATCGAGGTTGACAAGCGCAAGATCGAGATGGAGGAGCCGATCAAGGCCGCCGGGCAGTCGTTTGTGACGGTGAAGCTGTCCGCGGGCATTTCCACGCGCATGATCGTGAACACGACGGTGGAAGTCAAGTAACGCATTCAAAGTTGAGGGATGCCGATGGAATACACAGGCATACCGGCACAGTCGGCGCACGCGCTCCCCAGTCAGCCTGAAGCGGAGCGCAGTGTGCTCGGCGCGATGCTTCGCTCGGCGGAAGCGGTAATGCTGGCGCAGGAATCGCTGAAGGAGGACGACTTCTACGATCCGATTCTGCGCGAAATCTTTTCCGCCATGCTGTATCTCAGCGCGCGCTCGCGGCCGGTGGATATTGTTACATTAGATGAGGAGCTTACGCGCCGCGGACGGCTTGAGGCCATCGGCGGCACGCAGTTTCTCATCGATTTGAGCCGGAGCGTTCCGGCCGCGTCGAACATCGGCGCGTATATCCGCATCGTCGATGAAAAATCGACGCTTCGCAAGCTGATCGGCGCGTCGGAGGAAATTACCAAAAATTGCTACGCCGGGGAAATGGAAACACCGGACGTGCTGGCAATGGCGGAAAAATCCATTTACGACATTACCATGCGCAAGGGCGGCGAGCAGCTTCAGCCGGTTCAGCCTCTGCTTCTCAAGACGTTTGAGATGATCGAGGAGCTGGTGCGCAAGCACGGCCGCATCGAGGGCGTGCCTACCGGCTACACGGCGCTGGACGAAATGACGACCGGCTTCCACCCGGGCGAGCTGATTCTGATTGCCGCGCGTCCCTCAATGGGTAAAACCAGCTTCGGCATGAACATCATCGGCAACGCGTCCATTCGCGCGCACAAGTGCGCGGCGGTTTTCTCGCTGGAAATGCCCGCCGAGCAGCTGGTTCTGCGCCTTCTCTGCACGGAAGCCAAGGTGGACATGCAGCGGGTGCGCCGCGGGCAGATTGAGGACGACGAGTGGCTCAAGCTCTCTGAGGCCATGGCGCTGATTGCCGAGGCCAAGCTGTTTATCGACGCGACCGCGGGCATCAACGTGACCGGCGTGCGCTCCAAGGCGCGCCGTCTCCAGATGGAGGAGGGGCTGGACGTCATCATGATCGACTATCTCGGTCTGATGACCGGCGTGGGCAAGTTCGGCTCCCGTCAGGAGGAGGTTTCCAGCATTTCCCGTTCGCTGAAGGCGCTCGCGAGCGAGCTGGGCGTGCCGGTGATTGCGCTTTCGCAGCTTTCGCGCGCGCCTACGGGGCGCTCGAACCATCGGCCGGTGCTGTCCGACATTCGCGATTCGGGCGCCATCGAGCAGGACGCCGACGTGGTCATGTTCATTCACCGCGAGGAATACTACGACGACAAGCCCGAAAACAAGGGGCTTGCCGAAATCATCATTGCCAAGCAGAGAAACGGCGCGCTGGGAACCTGCCAGCTGGGCTGGAAGGGAGAGTATACGTGGTTTATGGATCTCGATCCAGCCGGAAAAGAGGTTCAGAGCCCGGCGTAATCACATGCCCGCGTCGAGGGAATCGCCCGCACTGCCGGGCGCGCAGTCCTCGCAGAAGCCGTGCCCGACGCGCGCGCATTCGGCGCAGAGATACGCGCCGCAGCCTGCGCACGGCCGCACGGAACGCCCGTTGATTCTGCGCCCGCACAGGACGCACTCCATATCAGACATGCTAAACCGCCTCCCGCGGCTTATTGTTTCCGCGGGAGGCGGTTTTATGCATGAGAAAGATATTGCTCACCGGATTTGCGTCATTCTTCCAGCGTCAATCTCATACACGCTGTCGCACAGTTCGTCTATATCCTGTGCATTGTGCGAGGCAATAAGAATCGTTCTTTTCCTGTCTCTAAGCTGCTTGAAGAGCTCTCTCATCGCCAAAACGCTCTTTTTGTCAAGTCCATTCATCGGCTCGTCAAAGATCATCAGCATGGGATCCTCCATAATTACCTGAGCTATACCGAGCTTCTGACGCATGCCAAGCGAGTATTTTCCCACATGCTTTTTCCTGTCGTTTTCCAAGCCCACCTGCCTTAATACCTGCCGAATTCTTTCTCGAACCACAGGTGTGTTCACGCTCATTAGAAAGGAAAGATTGGCTTCACCGGAATAATTCGGAAGAAAGCCCGGGCTGTCAATTAAGGCTCCAAAGCTTTCCGGCATCTCTATATCCTTGCCAAGCTGCTTGCCGGAAATGACAATCGAACCGGAGGTCGGACGAATCAGCCCGCATATACACTTCATCAAGACTGTTTTTCCCGAGCCGTTTCGTCCGATCAGACCGTGTATCTTTTCACCCTCAAACGAAGCGTTGATGTTCATTAAAACATGAGCCGTTCCGAATTGCTTGCAGACATCTCTGAGTTCGATCATTGTCGCACCTCCTAAAAAGACTCCAGTACATTCGAGTGAGCAGCTATGACATAGCAAAGAACCGTGCTTACGGCGAATACGGCCGGAATAACGATCACACGATATGTGAACGACGGGTACGTACTCAGAAGCCCTGTCCCCAGCGTAGTCAGACGCGAAAGCGAAATGAGCGAAAACCGATAGAATTCCGTGGACAGCATCAGTTCAATCGCCAGATCGGCGACTGCGTAGAACAATATAAGCGGAAGACCCAACCGTTTACGGGAAACGATATTCACTGCGAACATAAACTGTGCAAATGTCGCAATTACCAACCACTTAGAAAGAAGTTCATACGCATACATCGATAAGGGAGAAAACAGCATTGTCAGCCTTCGCGGAAAGGAGAGTCCAACGCCGTAGGCATGCTTCACATCGGTCTGTGAGAGTGTGTTCAGGGCCTTTCCCCATTCGTTTCCAAACTGAAGACGATTCGGAAAAAGCAGCCATGGCAGGAGGCTCATAAAGAGCACCAGCAGGAAAGACATGATAAAGATATAGCATAGCTGTCCCGCAATCCACGCGCGCTTCCGCGTCCTCATAACGAATAGCAGCTGCATATCATCGATAAAGGGCGCGTTGCTGAACACGGACATACAGGCGATGACAAGCAGGAATGAATACCTCGGGTCGCTGAGGAAAAAGCCGGCCAGCCCAAAGGCATTGATTCCCTGATCAAACTGCCTGAGAAAGTCTCCCAATTGGCCGGAAAGGCTTTGGCAATAAATCGCAAGCAGCCCAAGCATGGCGTATAGCTTTAAGGAATGCGTGTTTCTGCGCAGATCGTACAGACATGCCGCCCACGCGCGTCTCAAACTAAGCATTTGGCAACCTCCTTTCAAACCCCTTTTTGAACAGGCGAATGGCCAGCGCCGACAGCACGCCAAAGACAATTGTCGCAATTGGCAAATACAGCGCATAGCTGTAAGGGGATGTACCTCTGCCTAATTGACTCAAATTCATAAAGCTTGGCAAACCAAGCAGGCGTGCGAACTGCAGGATGAATTGCTCGCAGAAAACCGGGAAGCAGATGGTCAAAAAGGCGTCCATACAAAGCGTGGAAAACGCCAGGGCCGCCACCGACCAGAACGCGCCGTATATGAAGCTCAGATACAGAATTCCGATATACAGCAATACTCCGCTTCCATCGCGCTTCAGGATGTCCCACAGGAGTCGGTACTCGATCAATGTTTCATCGGCCGTCATTACCTGACCACTCGCGGCCAGCAGCAGCCAGAACAGGACAAGGCCTCCCGCTAAAGCCAGACCGCCCGAGAAAAAGGCCACAAGCACCTTCGATCTGAAATAGCTGCGCGCGCCATATTTCATTACGGCGGTGCGCTGAAAGCCGCTCGTGCGATCAAGCACGTAGCTTGCCGCAAATGGAAGGCACGCGAAAGTCGGAAGAAGCCAGCCGCCGAAGCTGACGGAGTTTACATACAGGTACAGCACTAAGCCGTTCCCCTCGGGGTCAAATACGCTGTCGTAGACGGGATATACAAGCGTAAGCAGGTAGATCAGCATCGCGGCAGGCAATTTCCATCCGAATCCACGGACAACATCATACTTTTTCATAAGCCCTCCTTTCAAGGATTCACTCCATGATTTCTCGTGTAATTGCGTTGACAACGAGCAGCGGTTCATTAGTGTCCTCATTATAAGCGTCTATGTCCTCCACATGAGGAATGCTGTAAAATACCCAGGCGGGCCACAGCTCGTATGTCTGAACCCCCTTTCCAATTACCGGTTCAAACGTGTAATAAAAGCGAATTCGATTGATTTCAACTGTATCCGGGATGATGAGCTGATCGTATCTTTCCTTCATAACCTCGATGGCTTCATCGAGCGTCGCTATGCGCTCATCGCGTTTTTGCTCGCTTATGACGCGATACGTT